>CAZJBR010000088.1:0-3319 GCA_964544435.1 uncultured Methanosarcinales archaeon | reverse complement strand
GTTTTGTTTATTTTGTCTTCTTTTCCAAAATTTTCATGCAAATGCCCGCAAATCATCAAATCAACCTTGTTCTTCTCAATGAAATTCCTGAAGGATTTATTTCCGCAATGCCCCTGCATGAGCCTGTCCAGCCTTGTCCTATAGGGCGGGGCATGCGTCAAGAAAACAATTTTTTTGTCAGGATTGCCTTTGATTAAATCCCTGAATCTTCCTGAAAATCTTTCAAATTCCCTGTCAACAAGGGCGAATCCGCCGCCGCCATAGCCAAGAAATAAAATATTCTGCCAGATTAAATGCTTTTTATGGGCAAAGATAATGTTTTTGAATATTTTTGAATATTTTGCAAATAGTGAATCGTCCTCGTGATTGCCGTGGATAATAATAATCTTCTTGTTGAATTTGTTCAGCTTTCTTAGAATGTTTATTAATCCGCGCTCAAATAAAGAGATATCTCCTGCGCAAACCAGCAAATCAGGGTTTTGGGATTTTACCTTCTGCCCTATCCTCCTCAATGCTGATAAAGAGCCGTGAATGTCTGTAAAGGCGAGTATTTTCATTGACACCAGTAATCAATTCCTATATTTAAAGGTAATTGTTACTACTTACAAATTAAAAAAATAGAAAGGTTTAAAAAGAGGGAAAAATTAAGGATTATGACCAATATGATTACACGTAGGAATGTCGTAAAGCTTAACCATGGCTTACTAGAAGTGCCGAAATTAGTGAGGCTGCCATCTCCTAAAAGTGAAAATTACATCTTGGGAGAAATTTTTCTAGATGGGTATAAATTTTTATTTATTTTTCCAAGAGATGACTTTAATCAAGGTGAGTCTTCAGGGCAATCCATTATATCTTCAACTTTTAAGCCAGTAGATTTAGAAGGAATTGTTAATGAAAAAGGGAACTTAAGCGTTCAACTGCCAAAATCTGCCTTAAAATATCTGGGTTTAAGGTGTGATTCTAGGATTGCGGTTTTAGTGAATGCCAATGGTTATATTAGTGCCTGGAATGGAAAGTGTTTTGAATGGCCATACAAAACAAATCAAGATAATATAACATTGCAGGATTTTTAATTCAGCCCACCCTATAATAATCCTCCAGCACAATCTTATCCACATTTTCCAAGTTCCTTACAACATACAAGCGGCCTTCTCCAATCTGGGCAATCTTCTCGGCTAATTTTGTTCCTTTATCATCTAAGTTGATTCCAATCACAGAAATTGTAATGCCTTTGCTCCTTGCAATTGAAGTCTCTTCAAGGGTTAATTTTTCAGGCTCGTCGCCTTTTGTGGGCAAAGCATCAGTCATCAGCACCAAATGCTTAGTTATATGCTCGTTTGGGAACAATTCAATTGCCTTTCGCAATGTTGAAACAATATCAGTTTCCTTCGAGGCCTTTATCTTTGTTATTTCCTTCAGCAATAGGGTAAAGTCAGATGTGGGTTGTATTATTTCCTTCACTTCAGAGCCGAACACTATCAGTCCAACTTTGTCTTTCTCGTTTAATGCTTTATAGGCAAGCGCTATGCCTGCTTTTTTGCATGATTCTATCTTCTTGCCCTTCATAGAGCCAGATGCATCAAGCGCATAAACGATGTAAGTCTGTCCCTTGCTCTGCTTCTCATAAACCTGCAAGTCCTTGTCATTAAAATCTCCGTGGCCTCTTCTTATTGCAAGCTTAACAGATTTTCTTAAAGCAATATCCCTATATCTGTCGCCTTTCTTATATAATCTTGAGTCTTCCTTCTCGCCATAAATATAGGTTTTTTTGCTCGCTTTCTCGCCAATGATTCCTTTTGGCACGATTTTATCAAGCTCTTCAAAATATAAAACTAAAGAAGCAAGCTCTATCCCTTTCTCCGATAAAGTGTCGTCTTTTTGCAGGAACCCGTCTTCCTTAAGCTCCTCAATTTTTTGCTGGATTTTTTCCTTCAATTCTTTCTGGAATTCCGGAATGCCTATATTTTTTTTAATGTAATCCGGCTCGTACCCAGAAATAAGCCTTATAATTGATTCGCCGTAAATCTGCTTTGCCGTTATATAGCTTTTGACAAGCTGCTCAAACATCAGATCAGGGCTGAATGATGACATTCCCTGATTTATGGCATCGCTTATGAGCTTGCCGCTGTCAATGATTTTTTTGTCGTTTTCAAGAACCGAATGCATGAACTTGTCCTCAAGCTGCTGAAATGCCAGCTTTCCGCTCAATTCCTCCGCTTTAGAAAATTCTTTTGTGGAAAGCTTTTCGCTACCGGTAATCACGAGCTTCTTTCTCTTCCTCCAAAGGATTCTGCTGCTTGGTTGCTTCCACATGCTTGTGGAATTGTTCCATGATATAGTTTTCAATATCTTCAAGATACCTTACACTTGGCTTTAATCTGATTCTATGCGATAAAACAGAAATTATCACTTGCTTTATGTCCTTAAACTCTATGTTTTTTCTTCCATTAAGCAACGCATTTGACTGCGCCCTTTCATACAGCCCGATTGACGCCCTGACGCTAGGCTTTTTTTCAAGCTTATCATCTTCCCTCAGCAGCCTTATAAAATAAACCATTAAATTCAACAGTTCATCGCTCACATTCGATATTTTCTTTCCCTTTGCCAAGACGATTTTCTTTTCTATGTCGATGCTTTCCGGATAACCCATGTAAACAATGTCAAATCTGTCAAGCAAAACATCGCTCAGCCTTTCAGTTGATGTGTCTTCGGGATTCATTGTCCCTATGAATAAAAAATTAGCGTCAATATCAATATCATAAGAGCCGATTGATGCCTTTCCTTCCTCGAGGGCCTGCAAAAGGGCATTTTGAAGTTTTTCTGGGCATCTGTTCAGCTCGTCAAAAAACAAAATGCCATTGTTGGCTTTGAATATTTTTCCAGGCGTAAAGGCCTCCAAACTCAACGGGCCGAATTTCAGCGCCTTGATTGGGTCTATATCCCCCAAAAGGTCCTCCACAGTCAAATCGGGCGAGCCTTGGATTCTGATAAATCTTTTTTCTCCTTCAATTTTTGCCGTCCTATGATTTTTGCCGTGTTTGCAAGAAGGGCATACTGGGTCTTTAGGGGAGCAGTGATAGCTGCAGCCTTCTATAACCTCAAGGTCTGGCAACAGTTTTGCTATATTCTTTGCCAAGGTCGTCTTTCCGATGCCCGGCGCCCCAACTATTATAATATGCCTGTTCATCAGCAATGCTGATTTAAGACATTGCTTTGCATCCTCCTGCCCAAGTATATCTGTGAAAGGCTCCTTGGTTTTCAGGAATATTTCCTTTAATTGTTCGCTTATCATTTTGAAATTTATAAGTCATAAGGA
Organism: uncultured Methanosarcinales archaeon; assembly: GCA_964544435.1. Classification (GTDB taxonomy): domain Archaea; phylum Nanobdellota; class Nanobdellia; order Woesearchaeales; family GW2011-AR4. The sequence continues at coordinate 3 of CAZJBR010000088.1, read as the reverse complement.
AAA
>CAZJBR010000087.1:2955-3328 GCA_964544435.1 uncultured Methanosarcinales archaeon | reverse complement strand
ATGGGGCTGCGGAGATTCGAACTCCGGCCACGAGGCTTCTCATAACCGCGAACGAAGTGAGCACTCGGGACTTTATGTCCCGCAAAGCGTCAACTGATTTCGCGATTGCCCGAACCCCGGATACTGCCAACTATACGACAGCCCCAAAAAATGCAAAGGTTAGATTCAACAATTTAAATCTTGCCTAAAAAGATTTAAAAATACGCGATAGTTTCTTAAAAAGATGACTCATGAATTTAGTATAGGGCGTATTGCAAGGACTCAAGAAAGCACTCCACAAGCTAAAGGCCTTGCGCTCTTGATAGCAGATTCTAGGTTGCAGGAAAGATATAGGCAATTTGCAAAATCTGGAAATGTGTTGATGGTTCAAAAT
>CAZJBR010000087.1:0-2945 GCA_964544435.1 uncultured Methanosarcinales archaeon | reverse complement strand
GATCCTAAGTATAGAGAAAGCGTAGAAAAAAATAATTACAGATATGTTGATAGAAATGATGAGGACCACATCAATCAAGTTCTAAAGTATATCCTATAGTTCTGATAAGATTTTCAAGCCATCGGCGCAATAATACTCAATATCCCTTTTGTTATGAATTCTACAGCAACAGCAGCCAGAATTATTCCCATAACCCTTGAAATTACATTAGTCCAGTGGTCTCCAAGCACTTTGTATATCTTAGAGGCGTTTATTAATATAAGCCATGTTGCAAGCAGAGTTAAGAATGCAGCTACTACTGTTACAAGAGTCCCGTTCTCCTTGACTAATATCACTGTTGTGGTAATCACTCCCGGCCCTGTGAGCAGCGGGGTGCCTAAAGGTACGCTCAAGTCGTTGCCGTGCGGCTCGCTGACCTTGTAGATATATCCAAATGTATAAAATACGCCCAGTATCAGCAAGATAATGCCGCCTGCAATCTGAAAGCTGTCGAGGTTGATGCCAAAATGGTCAAAGATTTGCCGCCCGAGGAATAAAAAGGCAAAAAGAAGAACGGCTGCGACAAAAATAGATTTGTCTACGCTGTTTTTCACTTCTTTTGAAGGCATTCCCTTTGTCAGCCCTATGAATATCGGCAGGCTCCCGATAGGATCCATTATCACAAACAAGGCTATGAATGCCTCAAGGACTCCCTCCATCTTCACCTCTTATTAAGATTGCAAAATATGTTGTCAGTGCTCACAACGCTGAATAATGCAGCGACAAACAGCAGCACATAGTTTCTTGCTTTGAGCGAATACACTGCAACCGCCAATCCAATTATTGCCAAAATCAAATAAAGCGCAGCAGTTCTTGTTAACTTCTTCATTTAAGCTGGGATTTGCCTGAATTTTCCGCTCTTTGAAACTTAAATTCCCTCTTTGGCAATAAGATGAACAATGAAATTCCTATGACAATTATTGTGTATATTATTGAGTACCTCACTATATCCGATGCATCCACGGCTTTATAGGCATAAAAAATAAGGCTTACCATTCCGGTAAAAAAAAGTGTCGGTGCAAGAATATGGTAGCCCATTTTCTCCGTATGGAAATAAACTCCCGAAACTATGAAGAAAGAAACGAGGGTTATAAACAGAAACACAACCACTATATTCATATATCTTATGCTTTCAAAGTGGATTGTGGAGTATATCGATATATACATAGTAAACAGAAAAGCAGCCAATATAGACACAAGATAAAACCATTTTGGAGTTTTATCAAAGCTGACCTCTTTTTTACCTGCCATATAAACCATTTGAAGTAATCAATATTTAAATATTGCGGAAAAAATAAAAATAGAATTTATGGATTCTGCTTCGCTTCATAATCGCTTATTATCTTGTTCACAACGCTTCTAACTTTATTTGAGGAAATTGCAAATCCCAGTCCTTCAAATCCCCCCACCTTGAAATTGTTTATCCCGATGATTTCTCCCTTTGCGTTGATTAAAGGGCCGCCTGAATTTCCGGGATTAATCGGCACGTCTGTTTGGATGTATCTTATGCCGTTTGAAGACTCCCTAAATGCGCTCACAATGCCCTCTGTGATTGTGAATGACAGCCCGGCGGGATTCCCGGCTGCTATAACCTTCTCACCGACTTTGACTTCGTCAGAATCGCCGAAATCCAGGGCGTTCAGGTTTGATGCGCTGATCTTCAGCACAGCAATGTCTGCCGGCTCATCATAACCGACAAGAGTATTTGCGTTATAAGAATCGCCTGAATAAGTAACTGCCTTTACGCTTGATGCGCCGTTTATGACGTGGACATTGGTAACTATGTACCCGTTCCTGTCAATTATGGCTCCGCTTCCCTGCCCAACATTAGTCTTGACGCTCACAACAGACTTCAGCACATCGTCAACAATTCCAGAAAAGTCAGCGCTTTTTATCTGTATATCCTTAAGTTCGCTTTTCAGCTCGCTCAACTTAATGTTGCTTTGCTGCTCAATCTGATCTATTAAGCTTGATAAGGCAGTTATCTCCTGCTGGTTCTGCTGTTTAAACCTGCTAAAATCTGTTCCCATCGAGTTTATTTCCGATGACAGGTTCAAGCCCAATGCGTTTATCTGGGTTTCTATATTCCTCAGGTTTTCAGCCGCCTGCCGGTTCAATTCAGAGATTTTTGCATCATAATCCTGCCTAACCATCCGAATGCTGTAATTGAAATAATAGATTATGCCAACGACTAAGACTAAAACTGAAATAACTGCAAAAATTATATTTTTTGTTCTTTTTCTTGCCATTTTATCACTTTATTTTATATTCTATGTCAACATAATCCCTGGCTTTTTGTTTTTTATGAGATTTGCTTAATGAGTGCATCTTGAACATTGAAATTAAGAACAGCAGCAGCATGACGATTAACACTATAAGGAGTATTCCCAATGGCAATGCAATCATAATACCTGCGATTATCAGATACCATTTTGAAATTAGAGCAAGCAAAGCCCATTCTTTTTCTCTTGAATATAAAAAAATAAAATAAACAACTATCAAGCTGAATATTGTGCCTAATCCAAAGCCCCACCTTCTTTGCAGCATTTAAGCCTCTACAAAATTCTGCTGTATGAAAAATGCCATCTGCCTGTTGTCAGCGGCCTCGTATGCCTTTGCAGCCAGACTGTACTTTTTAGATTGTATGCACAGAACAGCGGCATTATTAAGCTTTTGCTTGTCCTTTGTCGGGATGAAGCAAAGAGTCGCCAATTCTATCTTGTTTTCCTCCAAGAATAAATCTCCAAGCCTTGCCAGCTTTTCAATGTCTCCGGCTTTCGCCATTATTTCGATTGCTTCTGAGAATTTGCCTTGCCTGTACAGCTTTTCGCCAACTTCGCTTAAAATCTTTTTTCTTGCAGCTTCGTCAAGCATTGAGAGGTTTACGGATTTGATTCCGTCTTTCA
>CAZJBR010000086.1:1467-3352 GCA_964544435.1 uncultured Methanosarcinales archaeon | reverse complement strand
GAGCCGTAGCTTAAGCTTAAGTTGAATTTCTTGCACAGCAAGTTCATAACCACCAAATTCTTGTCCGAATAGTCCTCTAGAATGCACTGCCTGAACCCGTTGTTGTCCCAGCTGGAAATCCCGTCAACTTTGTCGCAGAATGCAATGAATTCATTTGGCTCCTTCGGTTCTATCAGCTCTGTGGCGTTCTCTATCTCTTGCTCTATCTTCTTCACATCTTCAGGGATCGTTATGAACGCCCAGAACAGGCTTGTAAGCACAATTCCAATAATCAATGCCCCGATAAAAATGGCCCAGGCTTCCAGCTCGGAATAGGTTTTTGCCATTGCATAGCAGAAATCAAAATGTGTTTAAAAAGATATGGAATGCTCCTGCCGAGTATAGCATGGTTTTGAGATTATTTTGGGAAGTTTTATTATAACTTCGTTAACTTTAAATAGATTACTAAAAAATCCATTCGATATGGAAAAGAGGTACACTCTTGTTTTTGATGATGTTATACTTAAGCAACTCAAAAAAGCTGCTAAAAATCAACACATTAAAAATATTCTGACAAAAATGCTTGACAAATTAGAATATTCTGGAGCTGATGCGGGCGACTTGCTTGATTCACAACTGTTTATCTATGAAATAAAAAATAAGCATCCGCCTATTAGGCTATATTTCAAGCACAACAATCAAACAGATGAGATTTATGTCTTTGAATTTGATATGAAAACTAGCCAAGAAAGACAACAGATTACCATAGAGAAAATAAGGCAAAAAGCAAGAGGTTTAAAATCCTAAATCCTTTCTTGTAAATCTTTTGCCTTCAGCAATGTTCTTTTCAAACTCTAATAGCCTTTTGTATAAGCCAGAATTTCTAAGTGTTTCTAATTCACGATGTAACTGTTCAAGTTCGGCTTTTGGCACGGTTATTGTTTCCATACCCCACTAAAATAGTATATCATCTTTAAAAATCTTTCTTTTTTACTTTTTTAAAATTATGCTCCTGCCGAGATTTGAACTCGGGTCACCGCCTCGAGAGGGCGGTATGATTGTCTTAGCCCAACCTTTTCATTTCCTGAAACTGGTTGTCGGACTACACTACAGGAGCAGTAAGTGGTAGAAATCTCGGCTATTTTTAAAAGTTGAGGTTTTCTGAAGGCAAACCCTACATTTTTAAATGAGTATTGCATACCTCAACAAATGCATAAACTATTTTTGCCTACCTCTATGGAAGATGGTAAACTGCATTACAAAGATTTTTCCCAGTTTGATGTAGTCTTTGTTACAGGCGATCCCTATTACGATCATCCGCTCAGCGGAATGGCAGTAGTCTCCAGGCTGTTGGACAAAAAAGGCTACAAAGTCGGCATAATAGCTCAGCCGCTGGGCGATAAGGAATACACAATATGCGGCCGCCCAAAATACTTCTTTTGCATTACATCCGGGTTGCTGGACTCGATGCTTGCAAATTACACTCCTATGCTTAAGAAAAGGGACAACGTTCTGGTCCCTGAAAGATCACTCATGGTTTACACTCAAAAGCTAAAAGAGCACTTTAAAGGATGCATCACCGTTATCGGAGGTGTAGAGGCAACAATCCGAAGATTCACCCATTTTGATTACAAAGACAATAAACTGAGAAGGGGAATTCTTAACGACACAAAAGCTGACCTGCTACTTTTCGGAAATGCAGAGCGCTCAATTCTTACTCTCCTTGAAAGAATGAAAAAAATTAAAATTGATTCATTTGAAAAAATAAAAGACAAGCTTGACCTCAGATCAATAGAGGGAGTATCCTTTCGGGCGAGAAAAGATGACGTTAATCCAAAAATAAGAAAGCTTCCGTCATATGAAGAATGCATGGCTGACAAGCAGAAATTCAATCTTTTGACCAGGA
>CAZJBR010000086.1:572-1369 GCA_964544435.1 uncultured Methanosarcinales archaeon | reverse complement strand
CTGGGGTTCCTGCTCTTTCTGCGTCATTCCCTTGGTGCAGGGAAAGGAAGTTGCTAAGAGAAGCAAGGAAAGCATTGTGCATGAGATTGAATCATTATACCAAGATGGAAATACAAAAATAAATGATTTGACTTTGCCCACACTAAATATGTACGGCTCCAGATGCGCATTGTATAAGTATGAATTGCAAATATATTCTCCAATAATCAAAGAGAGTATAACAGTCTATGATAAAAAAGACTATTGTAACCAGGAATGTGTCGGGTGCAAATACCGGGTTTTAAGCGATGACTTATACTCATTGCTTGAAGAAATAGAAAAATTGAACCAGAAATATTCTAACTCTTCTCTTGAGTTGAGAAGCGCCATAAGGCACGACATCATCATGGACCAAAAAAAGCTTTTTAGGAAGATCATGCAGTTTGTAACAAGGCTGAAGATTGCTCCGGAAAATCTGAGCGACGCTGTTTTAAAGCAGATGAACAAATCAAAAGCATCTGCGTTCAGGGAATTCCTTAAGGAGTACAAAGAGGTGAACCGGGAGCAGAAGACAAACAAGAATCTTGTTCCCTACTTCATTGCGGCGCATCCAGGAAGCACAAGGGAAAGCATGAAAGAAACAAAAAAGTTTTGCACAGAAAACGGCATTTTCGTCAATTTAACGCAAGTGTTCACGCCAACTCCTGGAACTTTGTCGACGGCAATGTATTATACAGGAGAAAACCCGATTACGAGGGAGAAGATTTATGTGCCCCGCACGTTCAGGGAAAAAAAAGACCAGAAGAACATACTGCTGA
>CAZJBR010000086.1:0-562 GCA_964544435.1 uncultured Methanosarcinales archaeon | reverse complement strand
GGGTGAAAAAGCAACTATTTTAAACTAGCAGATTACCTCTTTTTTATGTTTATTCCCAAGAAATACGGCCAGAGCAAAATTGATAAGTGCCCTTTCTGCCAGAAGCATGCAACAAGCATGAACAAGCAGAATGTTCCAGTGTGCCCATCCCACAAAGGCGAAGTTCTTGATAATCTGAAATGCGTCTGCAGCAATACGCTTGAAATTATGAATGGCAAATTCGGAATTTTTTTCTCGTGCACCAGGTGCGGCAGCATGAATCTTAGGAGAGTTTTGGAATTCAACACAGTAAAGCCTAAGATGGGGATTGAAAATTTTTCTCAAAGGAATAAGAAAACATTTCCAGTAAAAAGCGGAAAAATAATGACAGTGAGAAGCGATGACCCGAGATACTTCGACTAAATATATAGAGCTTAATGCTTTCCTTAGAATTAAGGGGGTTGCAGGCACAGGCGGTAAAGTGAAGATTATCATAAAGGCTGGCTCTGTCAAGGTAAACGGGGAAACTGAAACAAGAAACAAAAAAAAGCTTCATGCGGGGGATATTGTGGAGTATCTCGGA
>CAZJBR010000085.1:0-3446 GCA_964544435.1 uncultured Methanosarcinales archaeon | reverse complement strand
TCGTCCTGCATTAATTGCCTAACGCCGAAAATCAAGCCCAAAACTGCAAGCAAAACAACAGCTCCTATTAAGATTGCTTCCAAAACTCCTTTTAGGCTGATGTCAAATAAACTTTTTACAGGAACTGCATTTCCTTTCAGAGGAATGTTCTGCAATACTTCGCCGTTGTTTTTGACTGTAACAGTAAACAGCTGCTCGCCTTTTGCATCTTCTTTTGAGGAAACATAAACATTAAGCGTCTTTGATTCTTTTGGCTTCAAAACAAATGTATTTGATTCAATTAATCTCAGATTGGCCCAGTCTGCTCCATCTAACAATAATGTGTAAGTTTCTGCATCAGGCCCTTGGTTGGTAAATGTAATTGGATAAAGAGCTTCCCTGCCTGAAAAAATATCTTGGTTCACTATTGGAACCTTTATTACAAGCTTGTCATTGACTATCTGCCGGTTTTGCTCATCTTTGCCCAATATAAAAACAGGTATTTCCTTTACTTCACTGCTGCCGCCGAATTGCGAAGCTATCTCTGACCTTAGAGTATAAGTTCCAGTTGGAGTATTGTCAAGTATCGTAAGTATAAAATCCTCCCTTACCTCTGACAGTCTGCCGCTGTTTTTTATCTGGTCGACAAATTTTGCTGATGAAATCCCAAGCTCAGGAATGCTGACTTTTGCGCTTATGCCTTCAAGAGGCACAACGCCGCTGTTTTTGAAACTCAGCCTTGCTATAAGGGCTTTTCCTGCCTCTGCATTGTCCTCCGGGCTTAATGCAATGCTGCTTATGACAAATGGAAATGACTGTTTGCTTATTTTTAATCCATAAACTTTCTCTTCTGAATTGCCTTCCGCGTCAGTAATCTTAACCTTAAGCTTGAAAGTGTTCTGCTCGAAATCAGCTATCAAAGGCAGCTCAAGTTTTTTGATGATATTCTGGCCGTCAGAGACATCAAATGTCGTTGTTGCGTCTGAAACCACATCTCCGTTCTCAAAAGCCAGCACAGCGTCTATATGCGCGTCTTCTGCATCTTCAAGCGAAGTAATCCTTACCCTTAAGCTAAGCTTTTTATCGCTTTCATCAATTATTACAAAGTTGTTCTCATCTGCTGCAATGAAATCATCTTCAAGCTCGACGCTGTCTATTGATATGTCAAGCTGTCTGCCAACTCCGCCAACTGCATTGCCATCGCGCATTCTAATGCCATAAGTTTGCTGGACTGAATCTCCTTCCGCATTAATAATTCTTACGGTCAATTCAAACGAACTGCTATCCTTTAGATTATCCAAAAGCTTGAGATTTAGTGATTTCGAGGAACTTGAATCCTGCTCCAAGTCAAAGTTTGAAGTGGTGTCTGCAACAACGTTTCCGCTGTTCAAGTCTCTTAATATTGCCTCAACATGGGCATCTTCCATGTCCTCAAGGGCTGTAAACTCCACATTTACATCAAAATCATTGCTCTCATCAATAAAGTTTGTTCTTGAAGGGGCAACTACCTGCCCATTAACTTTAACTCTGTCTATTGATACATCAAACGCCCTTCCAGATATTGCAGATACTCTTTGCTTTGTTTTAATTTGATAAGTTTTTTGCTCGGAATTGCCCCTAACATCAATAATCTTAATAGTTAAATCAAACTGGTCTTCCCTCTTAAGCCCGTCTGTCAAAGCCAACGACAACTGAACTAATGAATTCTGATTTTGGGCGAGGTCAAAATTTCCTGTTGCGTCTGAAACAACATCGCCAGTTTGCCTTCCTCTTAGGATAGCTTCCACATGCCCGTCATTAAGCGCTCTTACTGCTGTGAATTCAACTGCGACTGAGAATGTGTTTGAATCTGTTATAAGGTTGCTTCCTAATGTAGTGACTACATTGTTATTGACCTTAACCCTGTCTATTGATACGTCAAATCCCGAGAATGTAGTGCCGGATGATATATCGGCATAAGCATAGCTAGCCGCTAAAACTGCAAAGACCAGCAAAAACGCTGCCAAAACAATTCTTTTTACACTCATTAATTTCCACCCAGTTGATATTATATGCTAATGCACAGATATTTTTAAAGTTTTTGTTATTTAATAGTAGTTATAATCATACTAGATTAAAGAACTTATATATAAATCTTTCGTTATTGCATAGTAGGTACAGATTTTAAAGTATATTTTATATGCCACAACGATTATTTTCTATATTGAAAGAAAAGGTATTCATTCATTATTTCTTAAAGATATCTATATAAATTGCAGAATTTTCCCAAAAGTCATGATAACTATAGTTGGGGCTGGTCCTGCGGGCTCTTATCTTGCATATCTTCTTGCAAAACAAGGCAGAGAAGTCATATTATTAGAAGAGCACAACGCAGTAGGCAGCCCCGTTCAGTGCACAGGCATTGTAACCCATTCCATTGAAAATTTCTTCAAGCTGAAGAAAGAAGTGATAGCAAAAAGGCTCAATAAGGTGATAGTTGTAAGCAAGAACAACAAGATAGAGGTTAATGTAGATGAAATTGTGATGTGGCGCGATAGGTTTGACCAGTTTGTTGCTGATATGGCGCAGGAGGCAGGAGCTAAGATATTACTTAACCATCATTTTATCGGGCTCAATGGCAGAAACTCCATTAAAATTAAAGATAAAAAAAACAATAAAATAAAAGATATCAAAACAGACATTGTTGTAGGAGCGGATGGCCCTTATTCAAGCGTTGCAAAGTCAGCCGGCATGAACTCCAATTCAAAAAACTACATCGGAATGCAGGCAAAAGTAAAGCTGAATATGGATACTAGCTCATTTGAGACTTATTTCGGCAGTGATTTTCCAAACTTTTTTGGATGGTGCGTTCCGGAATCTGAAGACACTGCCAGGCTTGGTGTAGGATGCTTTGACAATGCACAAGAGCATTTTTACAATTTCTTGAAAAATAGAACTGGCAAAAAGGACATTCTATGCTGGGAATCCGGCTTAATACCATTGCACAATCCAAAAAAGACAATACAAAAGGATAACGTGTATCTGATTGGCGATGCTGCCTCTCAAGTCAAAGCAACAACAGGCGGAGGCATAATTCCCTCTCTCAAGGCAGCCCAGACATTATGCGACTGCATTGCCAATAACAAGGATTACAACAAGGAATTTAAGAGGCGGTCCGGCAGAGAGCTTGTTCTTCATTTGATGATACGGAATGCACTGAATAAATTTTCAGACAATGATTATGGTAAATTGCTAAATTTAATGAATCAGGCGAAAATAAGGAAAGTTTTGAAAAAGTACGACAGGGACACTCCAATTCCGCTAGTCACAAATCTGCTGATTAAAGAGCCCAGATTTCTGTTTCTATCAAAGGTATTTTTCAACTAGCAAAAGCTTTTTAAAACATGCTCTTTCCCTTTACAGAGGTGGTTACAGCTTATGGAATCCAAAGACGATGAAGAAATCTCTATAGACTTCGGCAAGATAAA
>CAZJBR010000084.1:2008-3657 GCA_964544435.1 uncultured Methanosarcinales archaeon | reverse complement strand
GGAAGATAGAGGCAAAAGTGGGGGTAATCCAAAGGGCGGACGGCTCTGCAATGTTTAAGATAGGCAACACATGGGCTTATGCAGCCGTATATGGGCCAAGGAATCTGCATCCAAAGTTTTTGCAGGACCCTCAAAAGGGAATATTGAGATGCAATTACAACATGATGCCATTCTCAAGCTCTGGCGAGCGTGTAAGGCCCGGAGGCTCAAGAAGGTCAAAGGAAATATCATTGGTGACGGCAAAAGCATTGCTTCCGGTATTGAACCTGGACGAGTATCCAAATTCTGTTGTTGACGTTTTCATAGAACTGCCGCAGACAGAGGCGGGCTCCAGATGCGCTGGGATATGTGCAGCCTCTATGGCGTTGGCCGATGCTGGTTTGGAAATGAAGGATTTGATATGTGCAATCTCTGTAGGCAGGGTAGCTGACAAGCTTCTTGTTGATTTGGATTATTCTGAGGAGAGTTATCCCGACGTACCAGTTGCAGACATACCAATTGCGATAATGCCCAACTCGGGCAAAATAACTTTGCTTCAGATGGACGGCGAAGTCAAAAAAGAGGAATTAATGAAAGTGCTTGAGATGGGAAAAAAGGCTTTGATGTACATTTACGAGGTGCAGAAGAAGGCACTGAAGGAAAAATATCACGGGGTTGAGGAATGATGCACAGGGAACTAAGAAGCCACATAATAAGCCTGTTGAACGCCGAAACGAGGCTTGACGGAAGGAAGCTGACAGAATACAGAAAACCAATAGAAGTGGAATACAATGTTGTCAAAACTGCTGAAGGCTCTGCAAGAGTCAAGATAGGCGAGACAGATGTTATTGTCGGGATCAAATTGGAAGTCGGCGAGCCATATCCTGACACGCCAAATGAAGGCACAATAATTGTGGGAGCGGAATTGCTTCCGCTATCAAATCCTGATTTTGAGCTTGGGCCGCCGGGAATCGAGGCTATAGAGCTTGCAAGGGTCGTTGACAGGGGGATAAGGGAAAGCAAAGCTTTAGATTTCAAGAAGCTGTGCATTGAGAAAGGCGAAAAGATTTGGATGGTTATAATTGATATATGCCCGATAAATGATGCCGGCAATCTGTTTGACGCATCTTCGCTGGCTGCCTTGGCAGCTCTGAAAGACACAAAGTTTCCTGCCTATGAAGACGACAAGGTGGACTACAAGAAAAAAACCGGCAAAAAGCTGGAATTGGAAAAGTCGCCCATTGCAGTAACTGTAATTAAAATAGGCGACAAGTTCATAGTTGACCCTGACATTGAGGAAGAGAAAGTGATTGACTCAAGGCTCACTGTTTCGTCTATGGAAGACGGGACATTGTGCGCTCTGCAGAAAGGCGGGGATTATCCATTGACGATGGAAGACATTGACAAGATGCTTGACATTGGGATTGAGAAGGCGAAGGAATTAAGGAAGCATTTGTGAGGATAATATTTATAAAACAGTAATGGATTCTATAGAGAATGGCACAAGAAGGGTTTACTGCGGAAGACTATAATAAGAGGGAAATCTCAAGGCATTTTTTAGGACATCATGTCCCCATATCTGTTTTCGCTCCCAATAATACAACAAGAAAAGAATTCTTGGAGTTAAATCCAAATGTAAGTGAGGCATTGTATACGAGTGTTGAAAGGGC
>CAZJBR010000084.1:1063-1858 GCA_964544435.1 uncultured Methanosarcinales archaeon | reverse complement strand
TAAAAATAAACTCCAAGAAAAACTTTCCAGATACTTTGAGCTTACTTCTAAAGCCCTGAAAAAAGTAAAAATAGTCGAGAAACACAGGAAAGAAGCAGAAGACATTCTCGATTTGGCCAAGAGGTATTATGACGATGCCAAGTACTTTGAGAAAAAAGGCGATTTAGTCAATGCCTATGGCGCGGTTGTCTATGCGCATGCTTTCCTTGACATTGGCGCAAGATTGGGCTTTTTTGATGTTGGCAAGGACAGCAATATGTTTATGGTGGATTAAATAGATTTTTAAACTGTTAATCACTCCTTTGAGAGGGTGGTTTAATGGTTGCGTCCAAGGAAGAACATAGCACAAAACAGGATTTATTAACTCACATAATTGATTATGTTTCCCGGGATGAAGTTCATACTATGAGAGATGAATCCTCTATGTGCTTCAATAGGGGATACAAAGGCAACAGGAGAATCAAGATTTTAGTGCAATATACATTAAGCAAACCATCGCATCCAAAATCTATGCGTATAGAAGTCACAGGCTTAGGAATTGGGCAGTACGGTGAATTGCTTGAAGTGGATTTCAAAGAGGATGGCTCACCTGACATCAAGAGCTACATCAAGCTTGATTCTGGGCTGAAAATCAAAATTCTGGAAGAAAGCTTAGATGAAGCCAGTGCCCCGAATCAATATTACACACCGCGCTCTTCTCTGGAGGATATATGCGAAGTATTTAGATGAAAATTAGAGGACCTATTTCCTTCCGAAATAAAAGAACTTGTCAATGCTGACATCCTTTGGCTCGTA
>CAZJBR010000084.1:0-851 GCA_964544435.1 uncultured Methanosarcinales archaeon | reverse complement strand
GCACAGGCTCTCTTTAAGCAAGTTTATCTCCTGCTGTAGCTTCTTTGTAGCCATTTCAACCATCAGCTCAAATCTTTTCTGGGTGAATAAGTCAGCTTGCTGTTCCATTTTGTTTAATTCTTGATACCTAATTTTCAATTTAATCCGTTGCCTTCGGCAACAAATTCTTGGCGCCTCGACATTATGCTGTGGAAGTTTTTTATATTGTGCTCCTTCTCGGCGCAAATACATTTGTAGCGGATTACTTTTATCACGACCACGTGTAAAAGTCGCTCTCGTTAGTCTTGATTTTTCATTATTGGATTATCTTTAATTAAATCTTGATTATCGTATTGATTTTATTCTTGCATCTAGGTTGTTTACGAATGAAAAAATAAATTTAAAAACTCGAGAGCTTGTTGCCGAAGTTCTCCTTGATGAACTGCACCATCATGTCATTTCCTGCCAAGGAATATGATTTCAATGCAGTTGCAAGCAATCCTTCCCTTAGGCAGACATCTCCCAAAGCGCTAAGCTTTTCCTTGTCATGCGCAAGCTCGTATGCTTTGGCGGCATAACCTATCTGCCTTTCCTTCAAGCATTTATCGCCGATTTCCACGAGCTTGTGGGTGTTGTTTATCGCGCTGAAAATTTCAATCGCGTAATCCCATTTGTCTTTCTGGAAGCACTCATCTCCCACTTTGCTGAGATTTTCAATGTCATTGCACAGCCTGAATGCCTTAATTGCATCTGCAAAATGCCCGTTCTCAAGGCATTTCTTGCCTATCTTGAGCAAATGGTCGTTTGCATCCGCTAACCTGTAAGTGTCAATTGCATTGCCAAACAATCCCACTTCATCATAATGCTCGCCA
>CAZJBR010000083.1:0-3662 GCA_964544435.1 uncultured Methanosarcinales archaeon | reverse complement strand
TACGAAGGCGGAAAGTACCGCGTTTTTGGAGAAACGCTTGACCAAGGCATAGGAAATTTCATTGATTCTTTTGCAAGATACATCGGCTTGGGATTTCCCGGCGGGCCTAAAATAGAGAAATTAGCATTGCAAGGCAAGAACTATATTGAGATTCCCTATGTAGTCAAGGGCATGGATGTCTCATTTTCAGGAATTTTAACTAATTTAAAGCAGAGATACGACTCAAAAAAATATTCTGTTGAGGATTTGGCTTATTCACTGCAGGAAACTGTATTTGCAATGCTCGTCGAGGTTTCTGAAAGGGCGATGGCACACTGCGGAAAAAATGAGCTTGTCATAGGAGGCGGAGTAGGATGCAACAGAAGATTGCAGCAGATGTGCAGAATAATGTGCGAGGAAAGAAATGCAAGATTTTTTGTTCCGCCTAATGAAGTTTTAACGGACAATGGATTGATGATTGCATGGCTTGGAATCTTGCAGAGAAAACAGGCAGCAAAAAACTATGAAAAAATTGACATCAAGCCTTATGAAAGGACGGATGATGTTGAAGTTAAGTGGAGATAAAGATTAAAGAGTATCAACTTTTTTATTTAGAATACATCATGCTGTTGGGTTCAGCAGAATTAGGGCCATTCGTCACAATCACTCCCCCTATAAGACGCCGATAGTTGTCTACCATTTGCTGATCAATTGCGCCATCGCCATTTTTTCTTATTCTATCGGTCATTTTATTTGCCCATCTGGCTACTATGTCACTAACAGCGGGGTTATATTTTACTTCTGTATTTTTCTCGAATTTTAAAAGGTCATTTATAACACCTATGTTTGTAGTCGTAACACTATCACTTGGAACTAGCGATTCGGGATTCTGGTTCACCAGTTGCAGAAAATAACCTACACCATATGCGTAAGAACGTACGTTTTGGTCATTTAGAATTGCGACAGACTGAGGTCGGGGTATTGGAGATATTGTCATATGCCCTGCTAAATCCTTAGGCAGTGTATCATGATTTAGCGTACCTGTTTTATAACGTGTTGCATCCATGGATAGGATTTCGGAAATTGATGAATTTGTAGGTTCTTGGTTTGGTACACGTTCCTTATGGTTGGGTACACCTGCCATATATTTTTCTAGATCTGCCTCATATTTTCTTAGCGCCGATTTATATCCCTCCCTGCCCGATTCCACACCATCTGCAAGTACGCCCAAAAATCTCTTTTGTCTGTGTGAGGATGCTACTCTTCCAGCAGTTCTGGCAATTTGCTCCAATGAAGGTCCAGCTTTTGTTTGTTTCATGATGCTCTTAGAAACATCCCCCCTTTATAAATCTTTCTATTTTGTTGTTACTATAAAGGCGTTACATAATTGTGATTTAAGAAGAAAACACTCTTAAGATACTCTTCTTTCTAAGCTAGATGAAGGAAGGAAAAAATCAACAGGCTGATGCGGGCGGATCGCCATGACTAATTTATCAAACTCTTCTTTTGTCATATCGAGTTTTTTAACTCTAAAACTTAGAATTTCCCATCCCGCCTCATTTTTTTGTTTTTTATCAGGAAATCTTATCAATCCAATAACATCTTTAAGTTCATGTCCTTTTGAACTAACATATGATGCATCCTTATTTCCATAATTAATTATGCCTATAACCCCATCACTATCATACAAGTAACGAGTTGAGAATAAACCGCCTAGTGCAGCACGTTCCTGTGTTTTTATCTCATATATTGCCATATTAATAAGAAATAAATTTAACTTTATTAACTTTTCTAGTCAGCAGCCACAATCTGCCTTAAAATCTTCTGCTTGCCGTTCCAGTCAAGCACAACCTTCAGAACATCCTGTATGGTCTCAACTGGGATTATTTTTATTTTATTCATTTTGTCCTTGTCAATGATGATATCTTTCAGATTAGTCTTTGGAACAATCACGTTTTTGACTCCTGCTTCGATTGCCGCTTCAACTTTTGCAGTCACTCCCCCGATTGGCAACACTTCTCCCCTTACAGAAAGCGAGCCTGTCATTGCAGTGTCCTGCTTGACTGGTACATTCTTGAATGCTGAAATAACAGATGTTGCTACTGCAATGCTTGCAGAATCGCCTTCAACGCCTTCATAAGTCTGCAGGAACTGAACATAAATGTCATATTTTTCCTTAAGATCCTCTCCAAAATACTTTTTTACAATCGCCGAAACATTCTTAATCGCTTCCTTTGCAATCTCGCCTAATTTTCCTGTTGCAATTATTTCCCCTTCCTTCCCTCCCGGAGTGACTTCAGCCTCAATCGGCAGGATGATTCCGGAATAAGGTGGAGTTACTCCAATGACGGCCAGCCCGTTGACTCTTCCAACCCTTTTCCCTGAGGTGACAATGACTTCGTATTCCTTTTTCTGCTCTATGAACTTGTCGGCAATCTGCTGCTCCAGAGTCCTTGCAATTTTCTTAGCGCTGACAATATGTTTTTTCATAACAAGCTTTGACTTGTCTTCAAAAGCCATATCACCAGCTGCCCTGATAAGGCCTCCAAGCTCCCTGAGCCTTAAAGTTAAATGTCCTTTCCTGTTTGCCCTTCTCCTGGCCTCTTCTACTATCGCGTCAACAGCTTCCGCGCTGAAATGCGGTATCTTTTTGTCCTTCGTAACCTCCTGCGCGACAAAAAAGGCGAGCTTGTCCCGGTTTTCAGGAGTATCTGGAATAGTCTCCTTCATGTAGATTTCATAGCCATAGCCGCTTATCCTGCTCCTTAATGCAGGATGCATATGTTTGATTGTCTCAAAATTTCCTGCTGCAACAAGCACAAAATCGCAGGGGACAGGCTCTGTCCTTACCATCGCGCCTGCGCTTCTCTCGCTTTGGCCAGTGATGGCAAATTTCCTTTCCTGCAGTGCAGATAGCAATTCCTGCTGCGTTGCCGGCTGCAAAGTTGCAATCTCGTCTATGAACAGCACACCCATATGGCTTTTGTGAATCATGCCCGCAACAACCCTATCATGCGCTGGAGTGCCTAAGCCGCCTGAATTTTTGCATAAAATTCCGTTAGCTATCAAATTGCCTGAAGAAGTTGTAATATTGTAAACCTTTCCTTTGTAATGGAATTTTTCTATTTTTGTTATGGATTGGGTTGTGAGTTTCATGCTATCCCTTCCTCATTTAAAACCACGTACAAGGATTTTGGAGTCAGCTGCAGTAATTTCATTACATTTTCTGCTCCATATCCTCTTAAGATTAATTCATCATACTTGTCTTTCTTTAAAGCCCTAAATTCATTTATTGCATTAACCAACTTCTCTTTTTTATACTTGCAATAATTAATATTGACATTTTTAATAAAATTAACAACGTTATCAAATTTTACAGATATCAATAATCTATAAAGAAGTAATTTTTCATTTTTAGTTGTTCTTTTGACTAAAGATGTTGAATAAACTCCTTTCCCTTCTAAATATCTTTTAATTTTATTGAGGAAATTTATTCTATTGTCTTCCAGCTCTTTAGTTCCTGTAATTGCTAAATCTAATGTTTGCAATCTATTTTTTTGCTTGTGTACCTTAGGTGTCCCTAATTCTCCACCAAAGAATGAGCCGAAAAACTCGTCTGAAAGATTGCCTAACAGATAAATCCAATTTGGGATCTCCAAAGCTAATTTTGTTTTATTCCCTTG
>CAZJBR010000082.1:925-3702 GCA_964544435.1 uncultured Methanosarcinales archaeon | reverse complement strand
GGATATAAACAGCATTTATGCCCTTACCAAGAAAGACCAGGAAGACATGTGCCTTATGGTTGGAAAATCTTACGGCATTAAAGCTGTCGCATTGCGCTATTTTAATGTTTATGGCCCAAGGCAGTCGTTAAGCAATCCTTACACCGGGGTGGCTGCAATTTTCCTGAGCAGGATAAAAAACAATAAACAGCCCATTGTTTTCGAAGACGGATTGCAGACAAGGGACTTTATAAGCGTGCACGACATTGTCAGCGCAAATTTATTGGCAATGGAGAGTAATGCTGCAAATTACGAAATTTTTAATGTCGGCACCGGAAGCCAGATAACAATAAAAAGCATAGCAGATGTGCTGGCAAAGTTATGCAACAAGGATATAAAGCCGAGCATAACGCATAATTTCAGAAGAGGCGATGTTAGGCATTGCTTTTCAGACATAACAAAAATAAGAAATAAGCTTGGGTTTAACCCGAAAATAAGTTTTGAAGACGGGATGCGGGAATTGGTTCAATGGTCAGAAACAGCTGCGTCTTACGATAAAGTCGGCATTGCAACAGAAGAGTTAAAGAAAAAAGGCCTGCTCCTCTAAGATGTTCAATAACAAAAAAGTTTCTGTCGTATTTCCGACCTACAACGAAGAGGAAAATATAAGAAATGCCATAGAGGATTTCTTCTCAACCGATATTGTTGACGAGATAATTGTTGTAGACAATAATTCAAACGACAACACAGTAAAGGAAGTCAGAAAAACAAAAGCAAGATTAGTCACAGAAAGTAATCAAGGCTATGGGTGGGCATTAAGGAGAGGTCTAAATGAAGCAAAAGGCTATTACATAATTACAGCTGAGCCTGACGGCACATTTGTTGGCAGAGACGTATCTAAGCTGCTTGCTTATTCTGAGGATTTTGATGCGGTATTTGGCACAAGGACATCAAGGGAATGCATTTGGAGCGGAGCCAACATGAACCTGTTTCTTAGGCTTGGGAATGAGTTTGTTGCAAAATTCCTTGAATATATGTTTGACGGGCCAAGCTTGACAGATGTGGGATGCACGCTTAAGCTCATAAAAAGGGACGCGCTAAAAAAAATACAAAGCAAATTCAGCGTTGGCGGCCCGCACTTTTCTCCTGAATTTATGATCCTATGCATAAAGAACAAAATAAAAAGTGTAGAAATACCGGTAAACTACAGGCAAAGAATCGGAGAGTCAAAAATCACAGGAAGCCTTATGCGGGCTATTAAACTTGGCTTAGTGATGATTTTCCTTGTTTTAAAGCACAGGTTTGTAAAGCGTTGAGCTCCAATTACTTTTTGCATATTATAATAAAATGCGGAATCGGATTCAGGGGATATGTTTTCATGATAGTCGGAGCCTGAACAACTTTAAATTGAGCGTCATTAAGCTTTTCCACAAGTTCCTCCATTTTTAAAAAATAGAGTTTACCGTTTTTAGTCATTATTTTATCATGGAGATAATTATACAGGAATTTCCATCTTGGCTTTTCTGCAATATCTTTTATTATCAAAAGTCCGTTTTTTCTGAGTTTTTTGAAGCATTCCCTTAGTATAATTTCTTGTGTTTGGTATGGGATATGATGAATAAGGTCAAACATGCATATTGCGTCGGCGGATTTAATTTCAGAATCTTTTGTAAAGTCTTGCGGCTTAAAACTGACATTTTTTATCCCTTTAGCTGCCTGTTTTGCTATATTCACCCTGCTTTTCATTAATTCCATGCCGATGATTTTCCTTTTAGGCTCTCTTAAGGCAAAATAGATGTCGTATGAGCCGTAACCGCTGCCCAGATCAACTATAAGACCTTTCTTAGGCAAGTAAGGCTCTATGCATTTGAACGGCAGAAGCATATACCTCAATAAAACATAGATTTTTGATGTGATTGTCGGGTATCTTCTTCTTATTGCAGATAGATTATCCATTTTGGTGCTATTTTATTACTTTGTAGATTTCAAAATCCTCTAAATTTGAATTCGAAAACGAGTAGGGGAGAAATCCGCCCCCGAATGTGTAGAAGCCCGCGCGCGCTTTTGCATTATGAATTCTTAGGGGGAAATTAGAATTATAGCTTTTGCTCTCTATTAATACAATTCTTTCCTTGAGCAAAGGTGAAATTGCCCTTGGGGATGGCATTCTTGCCTTGATTATGAAATCCCCCTTCTTGGGCGAATTGTCGTTTAGTCCCAAAGCAGTATACCCTTTTGCCTCCATATAATATTGGAAACTCAGATGTCCTGCAAACCAGATTTTGCCTTTGTCCTCCCCTATTTTAGAATGGTCTACATATTCAGCAAAGTCCCTATATGTGCCTGCAAGCTCGTAATCAGCGTATGACAAAGCAATACTCAACACCAAATTCAAAATTAGCGTTAAAACAATAAAATTGTAAATTTTTTTTGCGGACAGCAGCTTGCAGCGTTTTATAACCTCGAAATACATTATCATAAGCGGCGGTATCAGAATTGTGGAGTACCTTGCTGCACCTCCAGCTATTGTACTGTTAAATAAAAATCCTATTACAAACCATGAAAACAGGAAAAAATCATTTGAATGTCTTATTTTTATTGCATGCAGTAGCTTGTTCAATCCGTTAATGCCGCTCGTTTTTAATAGTTTTATTATAGCAGTAAAGTAGTGTTTTGCAATTACAAAAATGAAAAAGATTCCAGCAAAAAGGAAAAATGCAAATAGGACAAGCTGCGAAATTGTATACCTGTAGGAAAAATCTGCTGAAACAAAGTAAAGTATTGCAGATGATATTAAG
>CAZJBR010000082.1:0-909 GCA_964544435.1 uncultured Methanosarcinales archaeon | reverse complement strand
TGCGGAACCCCGTACAGCTTAAAAGTGTACAAGTTCCATGCAAGGATTATGGTGGCGGGTATTGATAAGTATAGCAATGATTTAGGGTTTTTTTTCAGAAAAGAGTAAATAGCTAATATTGGCAGTAGTATTAGTCCGCTGTACTTGGTTAAGAACGCCAAACCGCAAAAAATCGCGCCCAGAATGATGAGATAATTATTTTTAGAATCAACGCCATAAATATAAAAACATAAAGATGCCAGAAAAAGTGCCAAGAAAGGAATGTCCAGCATGAAATTATGGGACATCACAACAAAAGTTGTGCTTGTAATTAAAAACAACGTTGGAAACAGAGGCTTTTGTGTAAATTTCTTTGATATGTAATACATCGACACTCCCGCCAATAAAGGGAAGATTATATAGGAAGTATGAAGCACCAGTTTAGACTCGCCAAAAAGCACCGTTATTAATGCCGCATAATAAGAAATAAGTGGTGGGTCTGTAATGTGCGTAGCCAATCCGCTGAGCGTGGACCACTCAAGGTTAAAAGAGTACGGCTTCAACGGCTCCTTTGTTATTTGATTTGAAATATATAAAAAAACAATATCATCAATATGGACTGCTTTATTTGCAAAAGGCAATGTTAAGAATAGCACGAAAAGAACTATGATTAAGATATTAAATGGGTCCTTTTTGAGAGACATTTTTTATTCTGCCTTGTATTTTTTCCACTGTTTTGTGGATAAGCTCATATCAACTGTCAGAGGCGGGCCTTTATAATCTTTTAATGTCATTTTGCCTACATTTTTAGAGCCTGCAAGCAAAGCTAATTCGTACATGCTCATTCTCTTGCCGCCAACAATGTGAACTATGCCTGTTTTCCTCTTTTTCCAGACATCACGAATGCCGTTTGCTACATTATCGGCAAAT
>CAZJBR010000081.1:0-3724 GCA_964544435.1 uncultured Methanosarcinales archaeon | reverse complement strand
TTTACTATTTTTCAGGGCTAAAAACTATTCATAAAAAGTTTTATAAATACATCAATTTCTCCATTTTGAATGGATTTGATAAGTTTAGTGATTGCGATAAGCATTCTGGCTTTGCTTTTTGCAGGCTATCTGTCAAGACAAATTCTTAAGAAGGATACTGGCACAGAGTCCATGCAGGAAGTTTCAAATGCAATCAAGATAGGGGCTGAGGCTTTCCTGAAGAGACAGTACACAACAATAGGCATACTTACAGTTATTCTTGCGGTAATCATTTATGGAGTTTACGCTTTCACGCACCAGCAGCCGCTTGGGTTAAGAACATCTGTGGCATTTTTGTTTGGAGCCTTCAGCTCTGGGTTGGCAGGGATTGTCGGAATGATGGTTTCCATAAGATCCAACATACGGACTTCAAGCGCAGCAAGGCGAAGCCTCAGTGAGGCATTTACTATTGCGCTGAGGGGTGGCGCTGTGACAGGAATAATAATAGTTGCAATGTCATTGCTCGGTGTTTCTTTGATATACTACTTGTTTAGCATAGGTCTGGAGCCAGACGATGCAGCAAAATCTGTACCATTTATGATTGTTGGATATGGGTTTGGCGCATCTTTTGTTGCGCTGTTTGCGCAGCTTGGCGGAGGAATTTACACAAAAGCAGCTGATGTCGGCTCTGATTTGGTCGGCAAGGTTGAGAAAGGGATACCGGAAGATGATCCAAGAAATCCTGCTGTAATCGCGGATTTAGTTGGGGACAATGTGGGTGACTGCGCTGGAAGAGGCGCTGATTTGTTTGAAAGCACTGCAGCTGAAAATATAGGGGCGATGATTTTGGGAGTTGCTTTATTTCCTGTTTTTGGACTGAAGGGCATACTGTTTCCTTTGGTTGTAAGGGCATTTGGGCTGATTGCAAGCATAATCGGAATTATGAGCACAAGGATGAAGAATGAAAATGAAGACCCGATGAAGGCATTAAACCGGGGATATTATATAACAAGCTTTCTTGCAGCGATTGCTTTCTTTGTTGCAGTGAAATGGCTGCTTAAAGGCAACTTATGGTTCTTTTGGGCTGGAATTGTTGGTATTATCACAAGCATACTTATAGTATGGATAACAGTTCGTTATACTGATCACCATTACAGACCTGTTAAGGATATAGCAAAAGCCTCCCAGACAGGTCACGGCACTAACATAATAACAGGATTTGCTGTTGGAATGGAATCAACTGCGCTGCCGGTTATAGTATTGTCAGTTGCTTTGCTGGCTTCTTACTTTTTAGGGAATGCAAGCGGAATCGAGCATGGCGGCTTGTATGGTACTGCAATTGCGACAATGGGAATGCTGGGCACGGCCGCTTATATTTTAGCTATGGACAACTTTGGGCCGATAACTGACAATGCTGGCGGAATAGCTGAGATGTCAAAAGCTCCTGAATCTGTCCGGCAAAGAACAGACAGGCTGGATGCAGTCGGCAATACAACAAAAGCATTGACAAAAGGATATGCTGTCGGCAGCGCTGCTTTGGCAGCTTTCCTGCTTTTCAGCGCTTATCTTGATGAAGTCGCAAAATACCTCAAATTGAAAGGGGTTGTTGCTCAGAAAGTGACTATCGACTTATCGCAAGTTCATGTTTTTGTCGGCGCGTTTATCGGGGCAATGCTTATCTTCTTGTTTAGCGCGCTGGCTATAAGGGCTGTGGGAGATGCTGCTTATTCTATTGTCAATGAAGTAAGGAGGCAGTGGAAAACCAAAAAAGGCATCATGACGGGAAAGGTGAAGCCAGACTATGCAAAAGTTGTTGACATTTGTGTGAAAGCGTCGCTTAAGAAAATGATATTGCCTGGGCTGCTGGTTGTGGTTACAACTGTGGTTGTCGGAATTGTTTTGAAGTATGAGGCAACAGGCGCGTTTTTGATGGTTGGCACAATAACTGGCATTCTGATGGCATTGCTTCTCAACAACAGCGGAGGCGCATGGGACAATGCCAAGAAATACATCGAAGAAGGCAATTATGGAGGAAAAGGCTCTGAGACCCATAAAGCTGCCGTTACAGGAGATACTGTGGGTGATCCGTTTAAGGACACCGCAGGGCCTTCATTGCATGTTTTGATTAAATTACTTAGTACAATAACACTTGTTTTGGTTCCTTTATTTGTCTAATTTGAATTCTTATAAATTTTTTTACACACGCTAAATAAAAATCCAATAAAATTAAAAAAACAGAAATTAACCTTAGTTAAATGCCCAAAAAACACTATCAAAAATCCCACAAAATCCAGAGAATAGCGAAAGAGCGCATAAAACTGATGTTTGAGCTTGCCAAGGATAATTTCAAGAAAGACAGCAGGATTTCTGATAAATACATAAAGATGGCAAGAAGAATCGCAATGAAGCACAAAATAAGACTGCCTTCTTCGCTTAAGAAAAGGTTCTGCAAGAACTGCCATAAATATCTTGTTCCAAGCTTTAACTGCAGGGTAAGAATTCATAAGCATAGGCTTATCTACTATTGCCTAAGCTGCAGGCATTATATGAGGCATCCGATAAAGTAAAAGCATGTTTAGGAGATACGTCTTTTTTAATCCGCTTCGCAAGTCTTGCGCTCGCCTTCGCTTCTTTGCCATAACGCTCAGGCTCGCCTAGTGATTCGATTAATTATTCAATATTAGACAAACTTGCATTATTATTTTTTTCAATATAGAAAATAAGTATATTCTATACACCCAAGCGAAAGCTTTATATATAAGTTATATCACTACGAAGTAGCAAATAATAACAAAACTTGGGGGATTTAACTATGTGCTTGGCATGTGAAGTGGCTATAGAAGGTCAGGGCGCTATTGAAAAAGCGCAAGTTCAGTACATAGAAAACCCAACATACAACAATTCAGCAAATTCAAGCTACTAGGAGTCAAAATGGAAACAGAAGAATTATTTTACGATGAGGACATGGAACAGATTGAGGTAATGAGAAGCGAAAGGAAGAAGATGAAAGACAAGGATTTCGCCAAGCTGATAAATAAGAAAGAGCTTTCTGATTTCGAGATGGATGAGATGTTTTTGTGAGTGAAAATGAAAACTCTAGAAGAAACTGTAGCCAAAAGGAGCCCGCCTATTAATTTTGGGGAAACTCCTAAAGAAATTGCAATCGATGAAACAACTGTTTTAATTATTGATAAACCTATGGCAGATAATGTAATGCATTATTTAATGCGCAGAGAACCAAGTGAGATGTTCGATTCCGACCAAAAGATAATTAGAAGTGTTATGGATGACATGCGTAAAACTCTAGTTGGTAAGGTAGGACTTGCATCTGAACTTTACGCAAAATACAAGGAACCATTAGAGATCGGAAAAAACACGGTAGTATTGTCTGCCGACCACGATTTTACTGGCAGTAATATAACTGCTGACTTAAGATCCGAACCAAAAGAAGTTTATATTTTGATACCCCAAGGGGCTAAGTTAAATGGCAAACAGTTCAATAGTTATGATGTTGATGTTGTCCCCGAATTAAAAGTTGATGGTAAAATTCCACAAGTATTCTCTAATTTCTTAGCTAATAACTATGGTTATAAACCAACAGACATAGCAAAAATCCATGATTACCTTTTTGGAACAAATTTTAAAGAGCCTCCAAAGCAAACTAATTGGCGCAAAGTGGCTTTGATTACAGCATTAGTAGGCGCTGCAGCAGCGATTGGTTTGTACTCCTATAATGTTAATAATA
>CAZJBR010000080.1:3000-3730 GCA_964544435.1 uncultured Methanosarcinales archaeon | reverse complement strand
CAAGGATTCTGGATTGTCGTTAAGGATATTATGAGGAAAGCAGATGTTATTTTGGAAATCCTTGATGCGAGAATGCCAGAACTTACCAGAAACAAGCGCATGGAGCAGTATGTTGCGAATTCTGGAAAAAGGCTGATTTTGGTTATAAATAAAAAGGACATAATATCCAAGAATGCAATCAAGAGCATAGAAAAATATTATTCGGGCCAGGACTATATTCTGGTGTCATCCAAGAGCCATAAAGGCGTCAGCAAATTTATAGGACTGATAAAAAACAAAGCGAAGAAGGGCGATTTGAAAGTGGCTTTTATCGGCTATCCAAACACCGGAAAAAGCTCATTGATAAATATTCTGTCCAGGGGCGGGAAGGCAAAAACAGGCTTAGAGTCCGGATTAACGAGGGGAGTGCAGCTGATTGCAGGCAAAGGCGGCCTTATGCTGATAGACACCCCTGGTGTAGTGCCTTACGAAGGCAGGGAAGAGTTACTTCTGGGATTGACATCTGCAATAAGCCCGGACAAGTTAGATGATCCAGAATCTGTCGCATACGAGCTTCTCGGAATATTCAAGAAAAATAATCCAGCTGCCATGGAGAAAGAGTATGGCATTGACACCAGCTTGGATGCAGAAGAATTATTGCTGGAATTAGGAAAGAAGAGGGGCATGCTTCTAAAGGGGGGCATTGTTGACGAGAGAAGGGCTGCAATTAAGCTCCTCACAGACTGGCATA
>CAZJBR010000080.1:0-2965 GCA_964544435.1 uncultured Methanosarcinales archaeon | reverse complement strand
TGCTCGCTTTTCAACTTATTCCAGGCTTGCGCGATTTCCTGAATGGTTTGCCATCTACCAGGTTACGCGATCCCGGCATTGGATTCTGAATTCAATTTTGCTTTATAAATGTTTGTTGATGTAATGCCCCAACTCCAATCAAAATCTTTAAATAATGTGGATATTATGTATTCTTTGATGTGTTTTTATGGATAAACCGACATTTTTGTTTGTCGTATTGATGATAATATTTTTGGTAAGCGCTTGTACAGCATCACAGGCTGACCAGCAGCAAGCCGCAGACAAAACCATAGGAAGAGCGCAAGGCGCAGAGAAGATTGTTGCTGTTTCTATCAAGGGATTCAAATTTGTGCCTGCAGAAGTTAATATAAAAATAGGGGAAACAGTTGTATGGACTAATGGGGATTCTGTTCCGCATACTGTAGAAAGCTCTGATGGAACTTTAAAATCAGACGAACTTTCGAAAGGCGGCACTTACAGATACACATTCGCAAAACCCGGAAAGTATGACTACATTTGCGGCATACACCCTTCAATGCATGGTTCTATATCGGTGCAGTAAATGAATAAATTTTATTCAAACTTGCTTTTTTCTGTTGTTGTAACTTTAGTTATGAATGCTCTTGACATGGTTTACCATCTTGCAACAGGCTGGGCAGTCCATTTGAATTACGTTGGGATAAAGCTTACAATTATATTTGTTACAGTGTGGATGATAACCCAGTTCATAGGCTTAGGCAAGGAAGAAGGCATTGTGGCCAGCATTTATGGGCCTTTAATCTTTTATGTGTACTATGTCTTTGCAGGCGCAACATTGAACAGGGAGATATTCAAGATAGACAAGCAGTTTTGGTTTTTCTTCTTGCATGCCGCTTTAATGCTAATAGCCTATTTTGCTGCACTCAATTTTGCTAAATCAAAGCGTCATTTGACAAAAACCGTAAGTTTTGCTATAGCTGCAAGTTTTGCTTCCATAGCTTTGGACGCATTGTACACCCTGGTGAAGATGAGGTTTCAGGGAATAGAAGAGGAAACAGCAGCAAAAATGTTTACTTTTGCAGTTATTCTATAGCAAAGCACACAAATATTTGAGCATAAAAATTGTGCTTTGCTTATTACGAACGAGCATCTATTGCTCAATTATTTATGCGAGTGAGTATAGTTCCGCTGATAGCGTATTCTGCTGGAGTTTTAATACAGATTTTGCTGGGCAAGTTCTCTGGTAAAAGATACTGGAACAGCCTGCATGCGCCGGTTTTAAGCGCAATCATCGTCTATCTGATGGCAAAAGAGGTGCTGCATGCCGCTCTTGCTTTTATATTTGTGAATCTGGCTTATTTAATCATCCATAATTGCAAAAAAGGAATAAAGAGTGTGTCCTGATGGAAAAGAAAGGATGGACTGCACTTGGAATTATAACCGGGATTGCAGGCGGCTTTTACGAGTTTGTGCCAAGGAAAATAATCAAGTCAATAGCTGAATTTTTATTGTTTGATGTGTCTGTACTTGGCCACAGAATAAGGCACAATGACCTAATCTTACTGGGAACCATATTACTAATCATCAGTTTTGTAAGCTTCTATAAAGTTTATAAATTAAAAAAATAAAATTACTTTCTCTTGCCTTCTCTCACTGCCTTGCAGTCGGGGCATCCCGAAGAGCCGATTGAGCCTATGCCCATCGCCACAAACAAAGCCGTATACCAGCTGATACCCCAGAAATCCCATATGTTTAGGTCCTTCAGCAAAAACAAAATACCGAGAACCGCCAGGGTAACACCTCCCATTCTTATACATTTGCTGCATCCATTCATCATGGACATCACCTCTATTGCTACCTTTAAAATCAATCTTTAAATAGTTTGTGTTTTAAAACATCGGAAATCGCCATAGGTGTAATCTCTCGTGCTTGAGTTCAGACTAAGCCAGCGATTTCCGAGACATGAGCGAGTGAAACGAGCTCTCGCGTTCAACATTGCCGAAGGCGGATTGAATTTATTTCAAATCAATGTTATTGTTAGAATTATAATTGAATTAAATAACCAATAATAGAGATTAACCAACCTAAAATTAATGGAATCAATAAAATAGATGATGTCCAAAATGCCACTTTTTTATTCCATGTTGACCGCATTATTAAATAAATCAACAGAATCGCCGCCACAGGCAATCCTAAAAATATTAAAAAAATAAAAAAACATCATTGCAAAAAATTGATTGCGGATTACAATCGCTTTTAAAACTTCTGGATATTGTGTAGATTGCGCCTATCAATAAACTAAGAATAATTACAGATACACTGCCCACGACACCCAATACTCTTTTGCCTCTTGATGTCGAAGAAATTTGGATGTCATCTAAAATATGAAATCACCGCTTGAATTTTTACTCAATCATCTCAATATTCAATCCTTCAGGCAACGCGAATTTTCAATTCGCTGGCCTTCAGGACTTAATTAAAGTCCAAGACAAAACTATTCTATCATTTCTATTTCGATATTCAATCCTTCAGGAATAGGAACTCTCATCACAAGCCTTAATGCGCGCTCGTCTAAGCCCAAATCAATAAGTCTTTTGTGAATCCTCATCTCGTACCTTTCCCAGGTTGCTGTGCCTTCGCCGTCCGGGCTTTTCCTTGTCGTTACTTTCAGCCTTTTTGTCGGCAGTGGAATCGGCCCTCTCATGTCAACTCCGGTTTTGTCAGCTATGTCCTTGATGAAAGTGCAGACATCATTGATCTTGCTGATGTCTATGCTTGCCAGCTTTATTCTTGCTTTTTGCATTTTCTTCTTTTTGATTAAACTTTTTTGAAAGTTTATCGTAGTTGATTTTTATTCACAAGCAGCTCAGTGCCCCATGGTAATTGTCAGTTTACCGTGATCCTTGGCATCAAGGAAAAATGAAAGTTAAATAATCACTTCTTCACTAAGTCAATGCACATGCCTGCAGCAACCGTGACGCCCGAG
>CAZJBR010000079.1:0-3761 GCA_964544435.1 uncultured Methanosarcinales archaeon | reverse complement strand
TCACCCCAAATAGCTCAGCTTCTTCTTGTCGCTTACATCCTGCGCTTCCTGGCTTTTCTGTAAAATTGTCTTAAGCTTTTCCTCAAACTTTTCAGCCTGCTCCAGCAATGGCTTGTAATCCAGCTCCATTCCAAGATACTTGTCAAGAGCTTCTATTACTCGTGCAGCAGCCTTGCTGTCCGGAAGGTTTGAATGCGTTTCGGCAAATAAGCAGCTTAGCGGCGTTTTCTCAACCCTAAGGAGAATCGCTCCTGTCACTCCAATTATAATCCCTTCTTTCAATGGTTCTATCCCTGCCTTTTCAAAAGCCTTTGAAACTTTTTCATTGTTGGAGTAATAGAAAACTCTTGTATCTACGCTGTCCTGCGCAGAGCCCACGCCTTCAAGCGATATGATCTCTTTCGCCTGTAAATCAGACGCAAGCTTACCTATGGTTTCAGCCATAGGCCACTCATAGTGGGTTGCAGAGGTTATTGCATGGAAAATCACGAGGTTATACTTCTGGTTGTAAAATATGCCCAAAGGCTCAACAACTTTTTTCTCATGTATCGCGACCATTGCAGGCATGTCATTGAACAAAACCTTGCCAATCTGCTCTGTTTTCAGGTGCTCAATCAGGAATTCTGACGCGATTGTTCCCACAAGTCCAAACCCCGGAAAACCTTCAATTATGATGCAGTTCTTCGGCTTCTTCCATAACTTAACTTCCATCAGGCACCTCTTTGCAGAAATACTGCATCAAATAGAAATATTTAAATATATGCATTTTGAAGAACAGCAAATCAAACGAAAAAGGTGATTTTAATGAAATTGTTAAGAAGCAAGAAGGCAATTGTAACACATCCGGTAGTTTTGTTTATTGTTGGCGTTGTGCTTGGGCTGGTTTTGGCTTACCTGTGGGTGAACTACACTACACTGGCGAATCCTTTCTGCGCATAATTTTTTATAATTCCATTGCAAAAGTGGCAATCATTAAGAAAACTCCTTCTATGATAAAGATTACATTGTAGGCTTTCCTGTTGAGCCAGTTGAACTCAAACCACGCCGGCCCTATGCCAAACGAGTGCAGCACCGGAAATAATCCGATTATCAGAACAGCAATCGCAACTCCAAAGCTCCACCAGCCTACAATGTTGCTGTTGGTTATTTCAATAATTGAGTTTATTGCAAGGTAAAAACCAGCTCCTGCAACAATCCATATCAAAATAGAAGGCGCCAAATCGTTCAGGAAAGTAAGGTAGCCCATCATCGGCAGCAATCCTAATAGGAATATCGCAGCTCCGACTGCTCCAGAAATCCAGTCACGCATCTGCATCATGGTATTGGCCTCTTTTTTAAATTAATTAAGCAAATATAAAACAAATTAAGCAGCTCTTTTTCTAGCATAGTATTCTATTTCTTCTGCTAATCTTTCATCACTTTGTTCTAGAGCCATTATCCTTCTTAAACCCTGTGCCAGTACATGTGCGTGCTCACCCAATGTTTTCTTCCATTCTTCTATGTCGTTTATTCTCTCTTGTTCTGGGAGTCTCGGCATCAAATGTTTAGATTCAGATATCCATTCTTCCATAAACTCTTCCTCATCATCTAAATATTTTATCGTTAGTAATGTAAGCAAGAAATCCCTCTTTGCTATTAACGCATCGTTATGCAATGTAGTTTCAGCATCTTTACTTACCTCTTGAAGCAAAATTTTTATTTGATTTTCTTGTCCTTTTTTATTGCTTTTTGAATTGTCCCAATTCATCAAAGCATTTCTTATATCTTTCTTTTCATGCCTAAGCTTCTTAATTCCACGACTTGCTATCCTTATTTCAATTATTAACGCTAATGCAGCCATTATATTAAACTGATTAGGACCCATTTCTTTTAGGGCTGCCATCAAAGTATTTTTATCGCCTGTCTTTTCAGCAACTTTAATTATTGGTTCAACATACTTAAAATATTCTTTCCTGTCTTCACCGCCTGCATTTTCCAGAACTACTCTCATTTTTTGTCCAAATTCTTTTTCATATCCTGTTGCGCCATGTTGTTGTTCATGACTCAATACTGTTTTCTCTATTTCTTTAATTTCGTCTAAAGTAAGAACTTCTTCCACTTGATCATAAAATGCAAGCTCGAATTCTTTCTTTTCAACCGGTCTTTCTTCTTTTTTCAGTAAATCTTTTTGTTCTCCTAGACCTCGCGTTACAAAATGTGCCTCGATATCTTGAGGAATTTTTGAATAAATCATGTATTTTATATGTGGGAGCATGTGGTCAATAGCTTTTCCCCTTCTCCTCATTCTACCCCTCATAATGAAGGGAGATTTGATTATGATCATCCACCACCTTGTTAGCCATCCTTCTTTCATTTAATTTCACCTTTTTAACATTCAAACCATTTAACTTATTTTATTTAAATCTTTCCTTTTTGTTGAGTTTTTGGGAGTGGTGAAATGTATAGGCGCCGAGAAGGAGCACAAGACAAGCAACTCCCACAGCAGAATGTCGAGGCGCCAAAATAATGTGAGCGAAGCGAACGGATTGACTTCTTTAAGTTATAGTCTGCCCATGCATCAAAATAAAAAATAATTATAAATCGTAAAATCGAAACATTTAAATATATTGATTTTCACTATTTTATATAGTGATTATTTAATGCATAAAGATTTTGATATTGAGGCGTGCAAGATAGAGGCAAGCAAGCACTTTATGCTAAAATATATGAAAAAGTGGAACTGGGACTTTAGTGATTTAAGGGAGGCAATTAAAAATGCTTACAAGATTGATAAAGTAGGAAAGAAAAAATACGAGGCTTATGTAAGAAAAAATGGCTCAAAGAAAGTAGTTTTTGTTTATTATTTTGAATATAACACAATATTTGTAATAACCGGTTCAGAAGGTGATTAAAAATGAAGTGCCCTAATTGTGGGAAGGATAAGTCAGTAGAAGTTAATGATATAGTTTCAGAAATAGAAGGACATTTTTTTGTTGTTAAGGGAAAACGTTGCCTTTCTTGTAGAGAAGAATTTATTCCAGAAAATGAAGGGCAAAAAATGATAGAAATAGCACGCAACTTAGGCATTTGGGGAGAGCCTCTGAAATTGCATCGCAAGTTAAGCCAAAGTGCAAGAGGCACAGTTATCAGGATACCGACCGATATAGAAAAAAACATGAAGTTAAAGGGCGATGAAGAAGTTCTAATTTCCAAAATAGGTAAAAACAAATTATTGATAGAGATTGTGACATAACAAAAAACAAATCTTATAAATCCTCTTAAATCAACCTCTTAAGTATGCTCACCGAAGAACTTCAAAAAGAAATCTATTTCCCTCATGACAAAGTGAGAGAAGTCCAATGCGATATGATTTCTGATGTTTACGATGCAATTAAGGGCAAAAATCACATAATAATGCACGCCCCGACAGGCATTGGCAAGACAGTAGCTGTTTTAGCTCCTGCTTTGTCTTTCGCTATTAAAAACAACCTGACAATTTTCTTCCTGACGTCAAGGCAGACCCAGCATCGGATAGTTATTGACACCTTAAAGCAGATCAAGCAGAGATTCAACCTGAATTTTGAGACGGTCGATGTCATTGGAAAGAAATGGATGTGTTTGCAGAATGGAGTTGAGGTAATGCAGTCCGGCTCATTTCATGAGTACTGCAGAACATTGCGGAATGATCATAATTGCGAATTCTATTCAAATACCATAAAAGAAACGGGCGCAGCAACTGTTGAAGCAAAACTGGCTCTGGAAGAGCTTAAATCCACAAGCCC
>CAZJBR010000078.1:0-3825 GCA_964544435.1 uncultured Methanosarcinales archaeon | reverse complement strand
AATAATCACTATTTTGCCAGTTATTTCATTAGAAACAGCAAGTATATAAATAATTGAAAGATTTCAAGAAAATATGAAAAAAGGGCAGATTTCTTACTTTTTGCTGATTGCGATAATAGTGCTTGTATCTTCCAGTTTTATTTTCTATGTAAATAACAATCAAAATACCAATATTCGTGTATCCGAAAACGACTTCCAACAATTTACTAATTATGTAGAAGAATGCGTAAAATTGTCTGCGAAAGAAGCTGTTTTGGATACGGCTTTTCAGGGAGGGTCCTTCAATGAAACCGGCAATTCAATCATCCATTCGTTTTTTATAATCCCGCTGTATTCAAAAGGCAGCACCAAATTGATGCCTTCAATTCAAAAATTAGAAGAGCAGATTTCCTTCAATGCAGATGAAAACATCGTTAGATGTGTTGACGACTTTAAGGTTCTAAAAGAAAAAGGCTTTGATGCCAATTTTGAAAAGCCAAACACAAAAGCCAGAATACTTCCAAGCGAGGTTCTTTTTGATGTGACGTTTCTGATTAATGCCAAGACAGGCTCTTCAGCAAAGTCTTACAATTCATTTTCCGCAGCTATTCCTTCACGCTACAGCACTATCTACTTGACAGCTGACAAAATTTCAGGCCTTCTGTCAAATAATCCTGCCAAGCTTTGTGTAAGCTGCTTGGTTGATTATGCTTACCTCAACGAATTGAACATTTCAGTCGTTAACTTTGGAAAAGATTCTATATTGATTACAATCGTTGATGAAAAAGTGAAGATTGACAACAGGAATGTTGTGTTCAATTTTGCCCATAGCATAGGTGGTTTAGATGCTTAAGAGAAACTTATCTTTTGTGGTTTTTATATTATTAATAATTTTTGCGGCTGTTGCGCAGGAAGACAATTGGAATAACCCGGAATACCTCATAAGTAATCCCCAGAATGCACGTGAGCATTGGACAGAACTCACTGAAAACCAAAAAAATAATGTTTATGCCCGTTCTGATGGCCTTAAGCTATTTTCTCAAGAATTCTCAAATGAAAAAGGGCTGAAAGGTTTTGATGCTTCTCTTGGCAATGCTTTTTATGCGAATGGATATCTCACAAATGGCGATTCCAGCTTTCCTGTTGAATATTTGAAAGGCGCTGAAGTCAAATCGCTGCAATACGGAGGATTTGAAATAAAGTTTCCTGATAATTCAGCATTAATTGATTTGCAATTTAATGGCGGAACTAGCGGCATAACATTTGAAGGAGACAATCTAAAGATTGACAAAGATTTATTGTCAAGCGGAAAATTAACAGTATTTGATGGAAGCCATTTTAGAATAGAACCATACTCTGAGTTTCAAACCAGGGGAATTGTTGTCAAGACAGAATCACAAGGCATTGATTTATTTTACGGAAATGATGCATACGCAAGTAATTTTATAAGAATTCAAAATGATGAGATGGAAGTTGTCGGCGATGGTGTTGAAATCAAGCTTTTGGAAAATAATCAATTCAAAATAATGTCGGTTGACGGCGCGGTTACAATAGTTGATGGTGATTTTGTAATGGAATTTGATGGTAATGGAAACGCTTATGCACATCTGCCGTTAGGGCAACCAGCAACTGAAATTGATGAAATCAGAGATATAAATGCCCCTGAAAAGGTGTACGCTTTGAATCCACAAGATGAATCAGATTCGGCTAAAGCCAGTTTAGATGGGAGTGTATGCCCAATAATCGGTGACCTGCTGGGAGGCGCGATAACTGAAATAAGCGGAAGAGTATCCCAAGGCATTTGCAAAGGTCCATTAGTTCAAACTGGAGTCAGCTCAAAAAGCGGAAAATATGAAACAAACCTTGACATGAATAAGGAAGAGCTAAATGAAGTAAAAAACATTTTTATTAACAAATATGGGCGAGAACCTGATTTGTTTTCTGATAATGACCTAAAAGAGATATCTAAAATAATCAATGATAAAGTAACTGAGATGAAGTTTACTCAAAAATTCCTGGAGGATAACAATTATTATAGGTTTATGGTAGACAATGCGATACGGAGATGGATTGACTCAGGCCTTGATTCAAAAGCCCTGACAGACACAGAAAACAATCAAGTTAATGCTATCGTGGATATTGTGTACAACATAAAAAAAGGGGACACTCTAAGTTTTGAGGCAAGCGGTGATAGCGGTTTAGTTGTTTACACCACTCGTAATGGGCTGGAAAAGGAAATTCCAGTTTCAGGCAGGCTTACAAAAGCTTATGCAAGAAACTATTACGATAGAAACCTTAATCTTCCAGAACAGTCAAGAGACCTTCTTAAGGCATATTTCGGTAAGAAGGTAGTAGCCTCAAGATAATACAACATACGACTCATAAAAAATAAGCTAAACACTACTTATTTTCCATATTGAAACAAAAACTATAAATATAAGTTAGTCTTTATCATTTTTTATGAAGAAAGGAAGGCCCGTAAAATCAGAAATAAGGCAGAATGTTGTCGAGATACTTCACTTCATAAAAAAAGCATATGGGTATGAAATCTACAAAATTTACACTGCAATATTCCCAAAAGTCACTTTGAGGAGCATCTATTACCATCTAAAAAAAGGTGTGGATTTGGGGGAGTTTCAAGTCAATAAGATTGAAAAGGAGAAAGGCGATTATTCCTGGGGCGGTGAAGCAGAAAAGATTTACTATGCCCTTGGACCAAACGCAAAGCCGACTGGAAATGACAGGGTTAAGGAATATGTAGAAGCAAAACAGAAACGATAGACTCTATTCTTGATTTTTTAAAATTTATTTGTTTCATTGCCGCAATAAAAAACGAATACAGAAGATATAGCGCACGAATGATTGTTAATGTGTTTTTGAACAGCTAAATCAATGGATTCATTGAAACAATTTCATTACACGGAATCAATTCAAAAAATTATAATAAAAAAAGCAAACAAAACCTACTACTTCACAAACCCACTCACTACGTTGACAAAAATTATAACCAGAAAGAATATTCCAACATAATAAAATACTTTGTCACCTTTTTTTTTGTCAAAGAACTTGTGCAGAACCAGCTGCAGCATTCTGCCTCCGTCAAGAGGCCCCAGAGGAACGAGATTGAACATACCAATTCCAAAATTTAGGATGAACAAGATTGCAAACAACCCGTAAATCCACACTAGGGAATCTGCGATAAATTCGCCATAAGCTGTTCTAAAACTGTCTTTTACCTTTGTGCTCTGCTCAAGATAAGCTCCGAGATATGCAAGGCTCTCATTCTCGGGATTTTTTGCCAGCTTTATCTTATATGTTGATTTGTCTGTTCTGACTGTGGCAATTTCATCGGGCTTTTTGGCTTTCATAATCGTGGACAGGTTATCGATATACGGCGTGGGTTTATTATCCACTTCTTGGATCATATCACCTATTCTTATTCCGGAATCTTCAGCCGGAAAAGTTTGATTTCCTTTTACATAATCAGTAATCTTGATTCCATTGGGCTCTATGATAGCGTTAACTATCGGCGCAAAAACAAAAGAAGCTACTCCAAAAAACAAAAATGCTATGGCAATATTTGAAAATGGCCCCGCAGCAAAAACGCTTAACTGCTCTTTGTGCGGCCTTTTTCGCAAAGCTTTTTCATCAGGCTCTACAAAAGCAGCTGGGATTATTGGAACTACAACACCCAAAAAAGCAAATCCGCTTGACTTAACCTTCAGATTATGCGCTCTTGCTATCAGCCCATGCGCAAACTCATGCACAACAGCTATCACAAAAATTGAGATAATCCAGTAAAAGAACGGCACATAAAATATTCCTTTTGCCTTGAACGGAAGCACT
>CAZJBR010000077.1:1642-3830 GCA_964544435.1 uncultured Methanosarcinales archaeon | reverse complement strand
TGGAAAAAACCCATATAATCTCGGAGTTCCTGAAAGATGTAAGCATTGATGACATAGGGCATGTTATGCTGCTTCTGGAAGGAAGGGTTTTTCCAAGCTATGATGCCCGGGAAATAGGAGTAGCATCCCGCTTGATGCTGAAATCTCTGAGCACTGCAACAGGAATAAGTATAGACAAGATAGAAAATGAATGGAAAAAGCAAGGCGATTTGGGACTGGTTGCGGAAATAATCGTCAAAACAAAAAAGCAGGCAACTCTGCATTCAACAAAATTAACCATAAAGAAAGTGTTTGACAATATAAGAAAGCTGGCAGAGCTTGAGGGGGAAGGAACTGTGGAGAGGAAAACGCAGCTTACAGCTGAATTGCTTACATCAGCAAAGCCCGTTGAATCAAAGTATATTGTCAAGACTATTTTGGGAGAGATGCGCATTGGAGTTGGAGAAGGCGTTATGAGAGACGCTATTGTATGGGCATTTTTCCATAAAAAAATAGGCATTAGGTACACACAAGAAATTAATGACATAGAAGTTGAAGACAGGGAAATCTATAACCAATATGCCGATGCAGTCCAAAATGCTTATGATGTTACTAACGAATTTGCCGAGGTTGCGAAAACTGCCAGGCTAAAAGGCCTTGAAGGATTAAAAAACATGGAAATGCAAGTCGGCATTCCGATAAAAGTAATGCTTGCATTGAAAACTGATACAATTGAAGAGGCTTTTGAAACTGTCGGGAAGCCGGCTGCAATAGAATTCAAATATGATGGATTTCGTTGCATCACAGGGCATACCCCCATATATACAAATTGGAAAGGTCTTATTTCCGTAAAGGACGTTAAAGTTGGTGATAAGGTATTAACTCATTCTGGCAGTTTTAAAAAAGTAATAGCCATTAATGATAGGACTATTGATAAGGGAGAAAAGCTTTACAGGCTGCAAACTTTCCTGGGGAACGAATTCAAGGTAACTGAAAAGCATCCCATACTAGTTTGCAGGAACAATATGCTTTATTGGCTTCCGGTTGAAAAGTTAAGAAAAGAAGACGAACTAACATTCCCCATCCCAAAGATTAATGCAAAAAACTTACTCAAGAAAAAGCTCGAATTAAGAGATGAATCAGGCTATAAGAAAATTATTCCAATAGACGGTTTCTTCTACAGATTTTTGGGTTATTGGATTGGTGGCGGCTTTACTAATGAGTTTCACAATACTGAAAGAGTCGGGTTAATTTTCAATTTGAAAACTGGCAGAAGTCTGTGCCAACATTATAAGAAAAATATTCTGAAATACTTCAAATTGGAAAGGATTTCTGAAAATATACATAACGGGGCAATATATCTTTATTGGAGGGACAAGCCTTTTAGGATTTGGATATCAAGGAATTTCAGAAGGGACTGGAAGGGAAAAATGCTGCCCCAGTGGTTTTATGGCATCACTAAGGCCCAGTTCAATGAATTCCTAAAAGGCTGGATAGAATCTGACGGATATGGGGATGAAGTAGGAAGGATAAGCATAACTACAAAAGAGAGAGATCTGGCAATGTTCGCCCAGTTATTGGCATTGAAGTTTAAGGTGGTGGTCGGTGTAAAGAAGATTAGAATTAATAATGGCACCTATTATAAGCTTGTCATCCCAAAAACTAAAAAAAGGGCAAGAATACTGAAAAATCATGTCTTGGTCAAAATATTGAAACTTGAAATGGTTAAGAGACCTGACCCAAGAACAATTTTGTACAATATGCGGGTAGAGCATGATGAGAGCTATTGCACGACTATGGTAACTCTTCATAACTGCCAGATACATAGGAATGAAGACAACGAAATCACGATATTTACCCGCAGGCTGGAGGATGTCACAAGGCAGTTTCCAGATGTCGCTGAATTTGTCAGGGAAAATGTCAGGGGAAAGAGCTTTATAATTGATTCAGAGGCTGTCGGTTACAATAAAAAATCTGGAAGGTATATGCCGTTCCAGAATATCTCACAAAGAATCAAGAGAAAATACGACATAGATAGAATGTCAACTGATTTTCCTGTCGAGCTAAATGTTTTTGACATAATTTATTATGAAGGCAAAAGCATGATTAATGAAAGCTTTGAGAAAAGAAGAAAACTGCTGGAGAAAATAATAAAGCAGGAGCCCAAAAAAATTGTTCTTTCAAGAATCAAAATAGTTTCAGAGAAAAA
>CAZJBR010000077.1:0-1632 GCA_964544435.1 uncultured Methanosarcinales archaeon | reverse complement strand
TTACATGATAAAGTTCAAGCATATAATGGAAACTTTGGACTTGGCAATTGTAGGGGCTGAATGGGGCGAGGGCAAAAGGTCAAAATGGCTGAGCAGCTACACAATTGCCTGCATTGATGACAACGGAAATTTTGTTGAAGTTGGCAAGGTAAGCACAGGATTGAAGGAGAAAAAGGAGGAAGGGCTTAGCTTCGAGGAAATGACGAAGTTATTGAAGCCGTTAATAATAAATGATAAAGGAAAAGAGGTAAAAGTCAAGCCCGAAGTTGTGATTGAGGTTGGATATGAAGAAATACAAAAATCTCCAACTTATGAAAGTGGGTTTGCTTTGAGGTTTCCGAGGGTAATAGGACTAAGGGTTGAGAAAGGCCCGAATGACGCATCAACTTTAGATTATATAA
This sequence comes from uncultured Methanosarcinales archaeon, assembly GCA_964544435.1. Lineage (GTDB taxonomy): Archaea > Nanobdellota > Nanobdellia > Woesearchaeales > GW2011-AR4. The sequence goes on along the minus strand of CAZJBR010000077.1, from coordinate 1,231 downwards.
CGAAATTGTACGAAAGCCAGAAAAAGAGTTGATTTGTTACTATAAAGTAAATAAAACCGAAAGCTTTAAAAAAGGCATTTTTCTATATTATGACTATGGAAGAGGGTGGTTTAGATAGCAGACTAGAAGAAGCTGAAGATAGAGATAGTTCTATCGAAGAAAATCCTGAGCCAAGAGCGGAGTATGAACCCGGAGAAAAAGTCTATGCTTCTAGAGAAATCAAAGATTCAAAACAAACTAAATCAAAAAAAGGAAAATCAAATTCTAGGAAATTAGAGTCAATCATTCAAGAATCTAAAGAAGAAGCAAGAGCATTTGGTATAGACGAAAGTGAATATTTCAGCGCCCATCCGGAAAAAATAATTGCTTATTTGAAAGCTAAAGCTGCTGAAGAAGAAGAACTTACAGGTATAGATGCGCTGGGGGTAATATATAATAAAAAAACAGGAGAATTTCTTCTTGAGGAAAAGCCAGGTGATTATTTTTATAAAAATGAGAGACATAAACTAGCTTTCATAGGTGGCAAAGGTAATATAAAAGATCATTATAGTTCTTTCAGAACTTTAGAAAGAGAGTTAGGAGAAGAAGTAGCGGGCCAAGCTGGATATATTCTCAAGAATATTCTCAAATCTAGCGGGACTGCTATTGATACAAGACAAGAAATTTGGGGCGGAATAGAAACTACAACAGATTTATATAAACTCCATGTAAAGTCTGATAAAGACTGGAGCATAGTAAGGAATGCTAAACTAACCCACGACGCCGGCTATGCTCGCATTCTAACTTCCGATGAAATCTTGAGCATGCCGAACAGTAAATTTGCATTTGACCATGGACCACGACTGAAGGAATTCATTTTAAACGAATTTATTAGTAAAAATTATTTAAGTTCTCACATCAGCCATTATACGCCACTAGTGTCAACTACTCACACTCATCAACAATCTGTTAATTCTTATAGCAAGCCAACAATTTCACCAAACTAAACTTTTTCAATAAGCTTTATATATCTAATAGAAACACTTGAGCTAAAATGATTGTAGGGTTTGGATTCACGAAATTAAGCGCCCAGAGGAATGAGGCCGCAAAGGGCAAGATTGACATAAACAACAATGTCACGATCAAGAACGTTGAGGAATCTGATTTGGCATTGGGAAAGGACAAGCAGAATGTTATCAAGTTTATTTTTGAGTTCACATCAAAATACGAGCCCAGCATAGGGACGATTCTT
>CAZJBR010000076.1:3439-3844 GCA_964544435.1 uncultured Methanosarcinales archaeon | reverse complement strand
GAAGATAAGGATGCCGATATTTAATATACAAATAACTATACTAGTGTATACAACCAAAAGATTTAAATATGGGATATATAGTTAAATTGAGATAATATAAAATTACCTGCTAAATTGGTTGGATTTGCAGTCTCTTCTTTCTTGGCTGTAGGTCTTGTGGGGGCATAGCTGAGTAATGAAAAGCAGCAGAAAGGCGCCCGCAAGATGATAATCAAGATAAAAAAGAAAGATTTGATTGGAAGCTTGACGTTTATATTTTATGCAGCTGCCATTATTCTGGCTTTGTCTGCAATAAGCCTGCCGATTGTATTTCCAGTAACCATCAATACCACAAAGCTTGGCTTCAAGGTCGAGCTTGTGATTACTAACAGAAATCCGTCTATTAATGTCTCAAATGTTTCATTT
>CAZJBR010000076.1:0-3369 GCA_964544435.1 uncultured Methanosarcinales archaeon | reverse complement strand
AAATTGCAGAAACCATACTGAATCAGCTAAAGTGGTGATAAACTGCACTGTTGTCGTGCCGTATTTCGCTAATGCGAGCTCTGTATGGGTTGTGAATATAAGCATTAAAGACATCAATGGCGGAACCGGAATAAACGATAGCTCAAGATTCACAGTCAATACTTTATCATCTATATCACTGCCGTACGCAGCTGTCAATTTCAGCAATGTTATATTGGGACAGCAGGATGTGCCATCGAGCCCATTGATATTGAACAACACAGGCAATGATGACTTTGACCAGATAAACATAACGGCAGCCGCTCTAACCGGAACAACTATCAGCACTGAAACAATAGACCCAACAAATATTGTTGCAAACATAACGAATTCAAGCGCCGGATTAGGTGTGCAGTTATCAACAAGCGCAGTGAGCCTGAAAGAAGTTGAGGGCGCAGGCGGAAATGTCAGCTTGATACACGGGCATACCAGCGCGTTTGCTCCGAATGCCGACAAGGGCAACCGGACAGTATTCTTCTGGATTGATGTCCCAAGCGGCACATTAAGCTCGCAGCTTTTCAACGCAACATGGAATGTCACCGTGATTAATAATCCGTAATACTTTAGCTTTCTGAAGTAAATTTTTAAAACAGCGCCTTCGGCACAATAATTTGCGCTCGGCTTTTTTTGCCCGCCACTAAAAAAAGCCGAGCCTACTCATTCATTAATTATTGAATAAATTCGAGGCGAAATTTTAGTGGCAATCAAAATTTCGCCGAGTGTAAATATTGTGAGCAGTGACGTTGTGAGCGAGTCTTGCGAGCCTCGCAAGTCACGCGAACGGATTAAAAAATACCTTCAGGATAGTAAATAATCACAATAATCCATAAAGTTTATTAATAGATTATTTTTATATTATTGGAATGAAAATTATAATACTTCTTTTATTCGCTTTAAGCGCAATAGCTATATCTGCTAATGCAATCAGTGTCGTGGCTGACTATCTTGTTAATAATAGTCTTGTCTTGGTGCAAGGGGAGTCAAAAATTTACAGCATAAGGCTTCAGAATCCTGCTGACAACGAGGTTGGGATAAAGCTTGATTATGACAGGACGCTGATGAAAGTTATTGACTACAAGGAAGTGTACATTTTGCCCCCTAAAACGGGTTATAAGATATTGTTCAACGTCACTGCACCGGAAGATAGCGGCTTGTATGATGTTAGCTATACTGTGGGCGAGGTTGAGCCAAGCTCAGGCAGCGGCTTGCCCATACTCCTAAAGATAAACAAGAATTTCAAGCTTAAGGTTGTGGAAGACCCAAAAAAAGAATTTAAACTTAGCTATGGCAGTATAATGTTTGCCATTGCTCTTCTGGCTTTCATGTTATACATCTTTATTAAAAAGACCGAAATTAAGCAAAAGTCAGGCGGCAAGCCGAAGTTAAAACAGAAAAATAATTAAATAAAAACCAGGATTATATGTTCTTATGGAAAAAAGAAGGCTATTGCTGTTGTCATTGGTCTCATTATTGGCTATTTATAAGATTATAAGTGTTTATGCTCAAAGCGGTATTGGGGTTGGACTGTTTATGCTTGACACAACAGCGCCTTCAGTAACGCTGATATCGCCAATAAATAATTCCGGCAATCCGAATGGCAATGTCACTTTCTCTTATAATGTAAGCGACTCGAGCACTGTGGACAATTGCTCTTTGATAATCAACAATAAAATCAATATGACAGATATGTCAGCTGCTGAAGATGCGACAGTATACTTCAAACTGAACGATACCCAAATAAGCCCTTACAACTGGAGCATCAACTGCACAGACAACTCCGGCAACATAGGACAGAGCCCGGTCAGGGGATTTGTGACCTGTTATGCTACGCATTTTGACGGCGCAACAACAAACCTTTCTGCATCTGACGTGAGGAATGTGTCTAATTTTATTGTGGAATCCTCAAGCTACGGCAGGATTAACTTCAGCGGAAATGTAAGCATGGAGCAGTGCTATGATTTTGACAGCTTCATTAATATATCCTCAAACAAGATTCAGCTGGATTCAAATGCGTTAACCTTATTTAACAGGTCTGCGACTTTAATGCTTTACGGGCTGGGATTTTCCAATCCGCGAATTTTAATTGACGGACAAGTTTGTTCTTCAGGTGTATGCAGCAAAATTTCTTACTCTGGAGGAACTTTGGTCTTTAATGTGACGCATTTCACTGCATTTTCCTCGGACGAGACTCCTGTAGCAGGCGGAGGAGGATCTAGCGGAGGCGGCGGGGCTGCAAGCGGAGGAGGAGGCGGGGCTGGAGGAACAGCGCCTCCTGTTGAAACGGATTTCAGCGTTGACAAATCAAATATAAGAGTAGCCCTTAGGCAGGGCGAAACAAAAAAAGAGACGCTGAATATTAAAAACACAGGAGATTCAATATTCGACCTGACTGCAAGTTTAAATTCCCTAAAAGAGTTTATAATCTCTCCGGCAGAAAGCATAATAACAATTCCGCTTAGCCCAAATGATGAAAAAAGCATAGAGCTCGTTTTTAAAGCCGGGGAAAATGTTAAGCCTGATGTTTACCCAGGCAGGATAATCCTTAAAGGGCCTTCTGTAGAGAAGGAAGTTATTGTTGTGGTGGAGGTGGATTCAGCTCAGCCTTTGTTTGATATTGATGTTGATGTGCTGCCCGATTCCAAGCAGGCGTTTCCCGGGCAGGACATACTGATGGAAGTCAACCTGTTCAATGTTAGGGGTTTTGGAAGAGTTGATGTCATGGTGGAGTTTTTATTAAAAAGTCTGGATGGGGAGGTGTTGGCTGCCGAGGAGGAAACTTTGGCTGTTGAGACTCAGGCGAAATTCACCAGAGCATTGCTGGTTCCGAGCGATTTAAAGCCCGGAACGTATGTTGCATTTGTAAAAGTTAATTATGGGGATTCTATTGGAACAAGCTCTGACCTGTTTGAGGTGAAGGCGAAAACCATAAAGCTTTATTCAGTACAAATCAAGGATTATGGAATTATTTTAATGGTCGGAGCAGGAATAGCAATGCTGGGCATTCTCGCTTTCTCGGCATATAAGTTTAGATTTAGAAAGAAGGAAGCTCCTAAGACAAAAGAAGAGGAAACTATTCAATTAAAAAAAGAAGGAAAGGCGCAGAAATTATGGAAAGAGCTTGAGGCTCTGGACAAGGCCCGCCAGTCAGGATTTATTTCCAAGGAAAGTTATCAGAAAGACAAGGAAAGGATTCAGAATAAGTTGAGCAAAATGAAAAAGGGCTGAGCGTTTCATTTGTGATAGGCAAATCTTGTTTTTGCATCAGCAATTTAATGGTATAGTAAATGACACAAATTTTTATACATAAATCGGTCATTTACTCAAAGAAAA
>CAZJBR010000075.1:0-3850 GCA_964544435.1 uncultured Methanosarcinales archaeon | reverse complement strand
TTAGGAATCACTTCTAATTCAGAATTGGATTAAAACTTTTAATCAAATCTAAAAGTATTCAAAAACCGAACTCTTGAAGACTTAATTGCAGTATGTTTTCTTTAGTCTGCAATGTCTTGAATTCAGGATCTAGCCTAAGGTGAGGCTTTGAATATATGTACCTCTTCATTATGGGAACTCCTTTTTCTATCAACGATGCCACATAACTGCTTGCCAAGTGCTCGGAGATATTAAGCTTTGCAGCAATATCCGAGTAAGTTACGCTGCCTTTCTCTTCTTCAAGAGTGTAGATGATAAGAAACACTTCCTGTTCCCTTCTGTTAAGCCTTTTAACATCAAATTTAGTTGCTTTTGAAATTTGCACGCCAGATTCTGACAGATGCATCTGAATCTGCTCAACTCTTTCACTCAGTTTGTCAAGTTTGCTCTCAAGCTCGCATGTATATTCATAATTTGATGCTATTTCGTTTGTATTCTCGTTTATTGCCTGCAGATGCTCCTCAAACTCGTGCTTGATTGTTGCAAATTCTGACCTAAGCCTACTATTAAGAAGCCTCATACTTAAATTGCTAACCCTATCTAGAATTTTCTCAAAAATGTTAATCACCCCCAAATTTTGAGGTAAAAGGGTTGTTTAAATAGGTTTTTATTTTCCTACGTGGTCTGTACGTAGGACTTGGCCTTCGACAGATAATGCTTTTCTTTGCCCTGTTTTACCACACCAATCTCATCCAGCTCCTCTATCTCTTCTAGAATCCTGTAAAAAGAGCTTTTTGAGCAAAAGCTTTGCTCATCAACGAGAATCTCCTTGAGCTGCAAACTGGATATTTTCTCATATTTTCTTATGTAGGATAGTATGACGCTCTTAACATATTCCTTTGAGTTTCTGGTGAGCCTCCGGATTATCTTCTCTTTCATTGATAACTTTTTATGCTCGAGCCTTTCTATCCTCTTTTCAATATAGGAGAAGTCTGGATGCCGCTCTTGAGATAATGGCTGCAAGGCGTGCATATCGGGAAGGATTTGCTGCTTCCTTCCTAGCGCATCCACCTTGTCATTCAATTCCCTTATCTTAGACATGACGCTTTCAAACGAGTAATAATCATCTATAATGCGCCTTATGTCTTCCCGTGTTCTTGGCATGTAGGAAAGATCTGTCTGCAGCCTTCTAATCAGCTGCTCCTGCTCCATATTCTTCCTGTAAAAATAATTAAGCCATTGGAAAATGTTAGTTGTATCCCGCTTTACATTGGCAAATGATTTCTTCAAAAGTTCATTCATTTGTGTTAATTTTATTTCCACATTATCTTTCTTTTTCCAGAACATAATATTAAATTAAAATCCAAATTATTTAAATCTTTTCTTTTTTGGGATTCTATTGGGAATTAGATAGGACTATTATGGGAATGATTATATTCGATAAAATGTTGAATTTGGGAATATAATGGGATAATATTGGGAATGTTCTAGGACTTGGCGGGGATAATAAAATAAATATTTAAAAAACAGATGATTAGCGGACCAACATAAATATTATCTGGAAGTTGAGAGACCAACGATGGATTGAGTGCTGGTTTAGCAAGATAAATAAAGGGGAGAGATAACCAATTTTGCTTAGATTAGTTATTGGCTGAGCAAAAATAAATAATATTTAATTACTATACTGGCTGACCATAAGGTGAGGCATACGTCAAAGAGCAATATTTATTTTCAATATTGAAAAAAGGTATAAAATGAAGTTTTACTCATGGAAAGTGAGAGTTAAAAATGAAGCAAATTAGGTCAAAATCGAGACTTGCAATTATGTTATCTGGTCTTAGGGGTTTTTATGAGCCAAAAGTGAGGCAGGAGCAGTATGTGATGGATAGCGAAATAGGTGCTTCTGTGCTTTGGAATGCCTATTTGTTGGGGGATGTAAGGGGGAAGGTGATAGCAGACTTAGGATGTGGCACAGCTTGGTTGGGGATAGGTGCCTTGTTATTAGGCGCAAAGCAGGTATTTTTAGTGGATTCTGATGAAAAAGCTCTTGAGGTTGCTAATAGTAATATGTCAAAGGTGAAAAGTGAGAGTTCCAGTCTGGGAAAAGCGGAATTTGTCTGCAAGGATATCAAAGAGCTTAAAATCCATGCTGAGGTAGTGTTTCAAAACCCGCCTTTTGGAACAAAAAACACCCATGCCGACGCTATTTTCTTGGAAAAAGCATTTGAAACAGCTCCCGTTGTGTATTCCTTTCATAAAAGTGAGACTAAGGGCTTTTTAGATCGCTTTTCCGCAAAGAAAAACGCCGTAATCACACATATCTGGGACTTTAAGTTTCCCTTGAAGGCTACTTTTTCATTCCATCGACGGCAGATCCACCGCATTAACGTAAGTTGCTTAAGATTCGTGAATATAAAATGAGGTTTATAGTCGACAGATCTGCGCGGAATAATAAATCCATGCAGCAAAAGGTTTTTAAAGAAGGTTAAAGTCCCTATCACTAAACACAATGGAAATAAAAATTCTCGACGATAAGAAGAACAGACTAGTAATTGAAGTGAAGGGCGCCGACCACACCTTGTGTAATGCACTAAAGGCAGAATTGTGGAGTGATAAGCATGTCAAGATTGCAACTTACAGCATAAGGCATCCGCAAATAAGCATGCCCCAGATGATAGTGGAAACTGATGGTGAAGAAAGCCCCAAGAACGCTTTAATTAACGCAGTTGAGCGATTGCACAAGACCAATGCAAAGTTTAAGAAAGAATTTGCAGGCGCGATAAGGTAGCCTTTGTCATAAACTTCGTCTAATTCTGATTTTACATATGAAAATAATACTTAAGATACATCAAAAAGCTTATAAATTCATAGTGCCTAACTTATTAGCCTATATACGGCAATTGAGGATTAACAAATTAAAACAACCCCTCACTAACGCAAAAACCAATGACGTGCAACCCATTCACTTCCCAACAAAAACTCGCAACCTACATATTAATGCACTTGCGCCGAGGAGGAGCGCGAAAACCATTGACATTTACAGATGAATGCCGAGGCGCACAATATGATGCCGAAGGCAAATTGAAAAATTAGAATTCAATAAGAATACCCAATCCAAAGATCAAATGACTTTCTTTAGAATCAAGAAAATTAAAGGCAGGGAATACGCATATATAGTTGAAAACGAGTGGAAAAGGAGAGGCAGCAGGCAAAAGGTCAAAGAGTATATCGGAAGGGCCTATACATTTGATTTAACTAACAATGTTGATTTTAAACACTTCCACAAGATAGAGGACATGCAAGAATACATTGGAAGCAGTGAAAAAAATAAGATAATCAATGATTTAGTTGAGTGGGAATTTTTTAAATTCGGAGTTAAAAATGAAGAGTTCTTTATAGATGTAATCAACGCAAAAGTTCAAAAAAAGAAAAAAAATGTTGCTTTAAGGCTTAATGACGGGTGCATGTGCAGCAATACGCTGAAGAGCCTTATTGAATTCAAGAGTGAGGGAGATGAGAAGTCAGACGGCTACAGGCTGGCAAGGGCCTTTGTTGAAGCTGGCATAAATGTACCGCAGGAAATTTTTATTGCATTATTTGGAAAACTATATAAGTAAATCTGTTTAAGGCGTTGGTATGGTAAAACTTATAGGCATGCTTTTAATTTTAAGCAGCCTGCTTTCATTGACTGCAGCAACGTGGATCGATTTAGAGTATGGCAGTGGCTCTCAAATTACCGGCAAAGTAATATCAAACATTTTAAGCCAGCCAAAGGTATCAATTGGGCTTTTTGATTATGCTGAAGCAATTGCTTTTTCATATTCAATTGTAAGCTTTATTATGGGGGTTGTGTTTTTAACCAGGGTTTGAT
>CAZJBR010000074.1:0-3930 GCA_964544435.1 uncultured Methanosarcinales archaeon | reverse complement strand
CGGCGCTCTCGGCTACAGAGGAGATAAGATTAATGAGTTGATTAAGAGGATGGTTTGATGCAAAACATTGAAATAATATCTGGATATAGCATCGAAGAATTAGCAGAGTGTCTCGCTGACGATTTTGAGTATTACCTTAGTAGGTGGGACCTCCCTCAACCACAATACCAGATGATTAAGTCTTATGTTGAATGCTTACTTAATGAAGAGGATATAATTCCATTTGTTAAAGCTGAACACAGAACAATAGTCCAAAAAATTGAAAATTTTCGAAAAGTTGTGCAAATCAATTCAAATTTTACCATACAAAATCGTCCAAAAGGTTATTCAAATCAAATTATCAAGTCATCAGATAAAATTCTTATTGAAGTTTTAAAAAAAGCCAAACCACAATTTGAGATGGCAATAAATGACTACGAAAGAGAGCGAGGATGGAAATAAAAATGACAGTCAACAAGCGCAAAAAGAACGAGAGGCAGCGAGGCCATAAAACACACGGCTGGGGCGCAAAGAAGAAGCATCGCGGAAAAGGCCATCAGGGAGGGGCTGGAATGGCAGGCTCCGGAAAAAGAGCCGACTCAAAAAAGCCTAGCATATGGAAGGACAAGCACTATTTCGGAAAATACGGATTTACAAGCAAAACTCCAAAAGTAAAAATCAACCCAGTTAACATAAGCTATATCGAGCAGCATATTGGCAATTTTGTTTTAAAAAACTTAGTCAGCAAAGAAAACGGCGTTTATGTTGTGGATTTGGAAAAAATCGGCTACAACAAGCTTCTTGGCGACGGCAAAGTCTCAGCAAAATTCAGAATAAAAACCCAGTATGCTTCAAAATCAGCTGTAGAAAAAGTAAAGGAAGCTGGCGGAGAAGTAATTGGATTGGCTGGAAGCAACGCAAAAGTGTAATTATAATACTTTACAATAACTTTAAAAACACCTTAATTTTCCAGTCTTCTGTTCAAAAATGTCTCTCTGGCAAACTATTACCTCAAATCTTCCTGAAGTGGAAGGACCGACTCAAAAAACGCTTTCATTCAGGGAGAAGCTGAAATGGACGGCAATCGTTTTAGTTATATTTTTCGTGCTTGGACTTATGCCCTTGTTCGGGCTCGGAATTAATGCGCTGCAGAGATTTGAGACATTATCCATCATCCTTGGGGCAGAATTCGGCTCACTGATATCATTGGGAATCGGCCCTATTGTCACGGCTTCAATAGTCCTGCAGCTTCTTAACGGCTCAGGAATTTGGAAATTTGACCTGACAACGCCCGATGGCAAAAAAAGCTTTCAAGGCACTCAAAAATTCTTTTCCCTATTCTTCATCCTATTTGAAAGCATAATCTATGTGATGCTTGGCGGCTTAGCCCCGGCTGAGCAGTTTAAAGGCACCGGGTTTTATTTCCAAATGCAGCTCATCCTGATTTTCCAGCTGTTTTTGGGAGGCCTGCTGATACTGTTTTTGGACGAAGTGGTAAGCAAGTGGGGCTTCGGCTCCGGAATAAGCTTGTTCATTGCTGCAAATGTCAGCAAGAGCATTTTTCTGCAGGCTTTCAATTGGATTACTCCCCCGGGCTCATCTTACCCTCCCGGAGCAATTCCGGCATTTTTTGTCAGCCTTGTCGGGGGGGATGTTACAACAGCTTTGATAATGATATCGGCAGTCGCTGCAACAATTCTTGTATTTGTCATAGCAGTCTATGTTCAGTCAATGAAGGTTGAAATTCCATTGTCCTTTGGCATGGTCCGAGGGCAGGGCATAAGATGGCCATTGTCTTTTATTTACACTTCAAACATTCCTGTCATTTTGGTGGCAGCCTTAATCGCCAATTTCCAGCTATGGGGGAGGCTTCTGCAGAACGCCGGATTTCCACTGTTTGGAACTTTCAGCGCATCAAATGGCCAGCCGATTTCAGGCTTTGTGTATTGGCTCCAGGGCCCGAATATAATTCAAAGCATAGTAACACAACACACTTTATTCATTGGCGCTGCGCCATATCTTCAGGCTTTTTTCTACATGATATTTTTCATAGTAGGAAGCGTGGTATTCAGCATTTTTTGGGTGCAGACGGCAGGCATGGACGCAAAATCCCAAGCCAAGCAGATGATTTCAAGCGGGCTGCAGATACCAGGCTTTAGAAAAGACGAAAGGGTTCTTGAAAGGCTGCTGAACAGGTACATATGGCCTTTGACAATAATGGGCGGCATCGCAGTTGGATTTTTGGCGTCACTGGCGGATTTGACAGGAGCTTTAAGCAGAGGCACAGGAATCTTGCTTACAGTTATGATAATCTACAAGCTTTATGAGGATATAGCAAGGCAGCACATGATGGACATGAATCCAATGATGAGGAGGTTCATGGGAGGATGAGCGGTATTAGAATTCTATCGTTCCGTGGCATTGCAAATGCCACATTGCATACTTTTGGTCAAGCTTTATGTAAAAGGTTGATGGACATGAATCCAATGATGAGAAAATTCATGGGCGGGTGATTAAATGGCATATACAGATTTCTTAAACATAATCTTTGCGCCGCTGTTAAAGCTGCCGCTGGTATGGTCTGTTTTGATACTTGCATTTGTCATCTCATTAATAATAATAGTCATAACCAAGTACACAACCAACCAGGCATTGATGAAGAAGCTTAAAGACGACCTTAAGGAGCATCAAAAGCAGATTAAGGAGCTGAAGGGCGATCCGGCAAAAGCAATGGATGTCCAGAAAAAAGCAATGCATTTGAATATGCAGTACATGACGCATTCGCTAAAGCCAACCATAATCACCTTTATCCCAATCATACTCATTTTTGGATGGATGAGCTCAAATTTCGCCTATGAAGGCATTAAGCCGCAGCAGGAATTCTCAGTAACTTCTTTTTTTCAAAAAAACACAAATGGAGATGCCCAGGTAATAGTTCCTGAAGAAATCACAATAGTCGGAGACAAAACCCAAAAGATAGAGTCTGATAAAGCAACATGGGCTTTGAAGGGCAGCGAAGGCGAGCACATACTGGAATTTGTTTACGGCAACGAAACGCAGCAGAAAATCGTTTTAATATCAAATGCCGGCAAGTACACAGAGCCGATAAAGAAAATCAGCAGCAGCGCAATAAAATCTATCCAAATAAACTATGCCCCAAGAAAAATACTTAACTTATTCGGCTGGAGGATAGGATGGCTTGGCACATATATACTGTCTTCCATAATATTTACAATGTCGTTGAGAAAGCTTTTGAAGGTCTATTGACTGCATGCCCCAATTTTTTCTGCCTTAGCAGCATTCTTTGGGCATACCTCCAAAGATTGTTCCAGCTTGATTTTAGGGATAAACTGAACCTGCTTTATGCTGCCGTATGTTAAGAAGTCATAGGTAACTTCCTTGTCCTCTTTCTCATATAAGGTGCCTTTTTTTATCAAAATATTGTCAACATCAAAAAGCATGGTTCCTTTTTCTCCAATGACCCAAATAGACATCCCGTTTATGTCACTGCCTGCATTGTCTATTATAAAATTAATATATCCGTTCTGCCCAATGCCGCCATAGCAAACTTCGGAAACATCCACATTCCTTATTCTGATGTCAACATTCCTGCACTTGTCGCCAGATTTGCCAAGCTCCAGGCTCAATCCCCAGTTCATAACCACAGAACCGAGAGCAACTGCAAAAGCGATCAAAAGAATAGTAGCTATTAACGGCGATACCCCTTTTTTTGATTTAAAAAACCCAGCCATCTTCTCAATATGTGTTTGATGTAAGTCTATTTAAACATTATCATATATAGTAATACTCTAGCTTTCTGAAGTAAATTTTTAAAACAGTGCCTTCGGCACAATAATTTGCGCTCGGCTTTTTTTGCCCGCCACTAAAAAAAGCCAAGCCTACTTATCCATTAATTATTGAATAAATTCGAGGCGAAATTTTAGTGTGTGA
>CAZJBR010000073.1:3267-4042 GCA_964544435.1 uncultured Methanosarcinales archaeon | reverse complement strand
GTTTCATACCTACAATTAACTTGTCGTAGGGAAATAGTTTTGGGATAACACACTAAAATTATGTGACGCAACCTTTAAATATCCCCAATACCGCTTCATTCTTATGGAAAGCCAGGCTTCAACCGATAGTCAATCAATGCCTCAGATAGCTATTGCTCAGGAGGCTCTCAAAGCAACAAGAATAAACAAGATGGTCATGCATGGCTTTAAGTCCTTCGCCAAGCACACCGAAATCCTTTTCGGAGGCAATTTCAACTGCGTTCTTGGGCCCAATGGCGCCGGTAAGTCGAACGTATTGGACGCATTATGCTTTGTACTCGGCAAATCCTCATCAAGGGACTTAAGGGCGGAGAAATCAGCCAACCTAATATACAACGGCGGCAAGACAAAAAAGCCCGCAAAGCAGGGCGAAGTTAGCATTTATTTTGACAATTCCAGCAAGATTTTTCCAACAGAAGACAGCGAAGTCAAGTTAACAAGGATAGTGAGGCAGAACGGCCAGTCAATATACAAGATCAATGACAAGGTTATGACAAGGCAGCAAATCACGAGCCTTCTGTCATTGGCAAAAATAGACCCGGACGGCTACAACATTATCCTTCAGGGGGATATTGTAAAGTTTGTTGAAATGCACCCGGAAGAAAGAAGGGTGCTTATAGAAGATATTGCTGGCATCTCATTGTATGAAGAGAAAAAGCACAAGGCAATGCTCGAGCTTGACAAGGTTGAGCAGCATTTGAGGGAAACTGACTTAATTCTTACAGAAAGAAACACT
>CAZJBR010000073.1:1200-3244 GCA_964544435.1 uncultured Methanosarcinales archaeon | reverse complement strand
CAGAACAAGGCTTCCTACTTGAAAATCCAGATAGACAAGAAAGATTCTGAAAGGAAAGGGATACAGGAAAAGATAAATTCAGGCAACAATGAGCTTCTAGCTTTAAGGGAAAAAATATACAAGATTAAGCAGGAGAATGACGAAAAGAAAAAGCAGATTGAAGCAATTTCAAAAGAAATTGAGGAAAAAGGCGAGACAGAGCAGCTCAAGCTGAACAAGGACGTTGAGACTTTGAAGATAGACTTAACCAAAAATAATTCCAGAATTGAAACCTGCAGGAGCGAACTGAACAAGATAACCCAAAGAAGAGGTGATTTGCAGAGCAGCATTGATGACATAGAAAAAAGGATTGCGCAGCTCACAAGCGAAAAGAAAGACTTTGAAGCCCAGACAGAAGCAAAGAACAGGGACAGGGAGACTATCAGCGGCAAAATCCTGAAGTTCAAGGAAAAGAACAAGCTCGACAGCGTTGCCGATATTGAGAAAAATGTCGAGGAAATAGACAGGAAAGCTGACGAGCTTCAAAAGGAAATAACATCCTTGAGGGAGTCCCAGCACAATTCAATAAGGGAAAAAGACAGGATAAGCCATGAAATAAGCGTCATAGGGGACAAGATAAAAAAGGTAATAGACGTTGAGAAGGAGCACAGGCAGCAGCTTGACGCTTTGAAAGACAAACGGCAGATGTTTAAGGCATCAACGCTTGAGCTTAACAAATGCCTTGACGAAGACTCAGGCTTTGCAGTGCAGCTTTCTGACGCGAGAAGGAAGCTTAATATCGTCAATGAGGAACTGGCTAAGCTGCGCGCAAAAGATATAACCATCAAAGAGTTTGCAAGAGGAGATTTGGCGGTAAAAAAAATACTTGAGCTCAAGGGCAAAAGAGAAGGAATTTACGGCACTGTTGCAGACCTCGGAAATGTAAGCTCAAAATATGCTGTTGCGCTTGAAGTTGCCGCAGGCCCAAGAATCAAAAGCATTGTTGTCGAAAATGACAGGCTGGCGGCCGAGCTTATACAATACTTAAAGCAGAACAGGCTTGGCACAGCAACCTTCCTTCCTTTGAATAAAATCAGCTCGAGAGAAGTAGGCGATGATGCAAAAAAGCTTGTCGGCGCAAAAGGGGTGCATGACTTGGCAATCAACCTTGTTTCATTTGAGCAGAAATTCAAGAAAATATTTTCATATGTTTTTTCTGACACTGTAATAGTTGATGATATACATGTCGCAACGCGCCTGGGCATAGGAAAGGCAAAATTTGTGACTTTGGATGGCGATGTCGCAGAGTCGTCCGGAGCAATGCACGGCGGATTCAGGGAGCGGAAAAAGGAGGCATACGGCTTCAAGGAGATGGAAGTTGCCGAAAGCCTCGAAGCAAACGGGAAAAAAGCCCAGGAGCTTGAAAATCTAATATCTGTTCTTGACAAAAAAAGAGCTGAAAATGAGGCAAAAATAACAGAGCTTCGGGAGAAAAAAGCAGTTCTTGAAGGGGAAATAATAAAGTCTGAGACTTCTATGCACATGGAGTCAAACGACACAGACATTTCAAGGCAGCAGCAAAAGGAGCTGCAAACAAGAGAAAAAGAAATTGACGATGAAATAAGCAAAATAAACAATAAAATTTCCGATTGCAACAGGGAATTGACAAGCTTAAAGATTGAAAAGCAGAAATTAAGGGGTGAAATAGCGCAGCTCAACGATCCGATGCTTCTTGCAGAGCTGAACACATTTGAGCAGAAATTCAAGGAGCTCAGCGAGGAAATCATAAGGCTTGGCTCGGAAATAAAAAACCTCGATGCGCAAATAATAAACATATTTTTGCCTGATAAGGAAAAGACAGAGAAGATATTAAAGCAGCTTGACAAGGATGAAGAGCATTTTAAAAACGAGACGGCTAAACTGAATGAGTCCATAGCCCAAAAAGAATCTTTGCTGAAGGAAAAGGAAAATCTTGCAAAGGAGTTCTATGCCAAGTTCAAATCATTGTTCACGAAGCAGGGCAAGATAAACGAGGAAATGCAGAAAAATGATGTTTCAATCGATA
>CAZJBR010000073.1:0-1190 GCA_964544435.1 uncultured Methanosarcinales archaeon | reverse complement strand
ACGAAGCTGAAAGGCAGTACAACGAATTTTTGGACAAAAAAGAAAAACTGGGAAAGGAAAAAGATGATGTCCTTGCCATGATGAATGAAATAGAGGGCAAGAAAAAAGAACTGTTCATGAAGACTTTTGAAGTTGTCAACAGCAATTTCCAGAATTTTTTCGGTATGCTTACTACAAAAGGCGCAGAGGCGACATTGGTTCTGGAAAATGAGGAAAACCCGTTTGAAGCGGGAGTGAGGATTAATGTCAAGATAACCGGAAGCAAGTTCCTGGACATAAGAGGGCTTTCGGGAGGCGAAAAGACACTGACTGCGCTGGCTTTTATTTTTGCCATTCAGGAGCACGAGCCTGCTTCTTTCTATGTGCTAGATGAAGTGGACGCAGCATTAGACAAGCACAACAGCGAGAAGCTCGCAAAATTGATTAGAAAATATGGTGAGAGGGCGCAGTACATCATGATATCGCATAATGACAACGTGATTTCAACAGCAGACATTCTTTACGGAGTTTCAATGAATGAAGACGGGATTTCACAAGTGGTTAGCTTGAAGATTTAGCTAATCGTGTTTAGATATTGATAACTCTGTCCGTTCACCCTCATATAGAATATTGTCTACAAAATTCATAACCCAGCCTCTGTTACCTCCCCATGTATCTGTGATTTTAGGCCTTAATCGAAAAGTCTTGTCTGGAGACGCGATAGAGTAATAATCCCCGGTTTTTGTGATGTCCATCCTGCCAGAATATTCTAAAAGAATTATTGGATCTCCCTTTCTTGATCCGAGTTCCGGCACATCTTGTGGTAATCTAGCGTACAATGTTACTTTTCCCTCAAGTGATAGGGGATTATCTCTTTTCACTTCCTTTAATTGCCTCATTAATTGAAGACTGGCATCGTATAATGCTTGCCTCATTTCATTAAGACTCATTTCAGCTGTCATTTTTATCAAGGATTAATCAAAAGTATATAAATTTTTTCCAAAACCTCCCCGTAACTTATCATTTCCTATACTCTAGATTATATTTGAAAACATTGCTTCTTATTTCTCCGAAAAAAAGCCTATAGATTGCAGATAAAAGTAATTTAAGCCCAACTTTAAGCCTGCCTTCTTTCTCAAATCTTCTCATTGCAACAAAGCTTTTTGCGCTTTTAAGGATCCTGAATTTGCCGTGTTTGCTGCATCTTTTTA
>CAZJBR010000072.1:0-4046 GCA_964544435.1 uncultured Methanosarcinales archaeon | reverse complement strand
TTGAAAAAATGACATAACCCGTTTTCGCTTTCGTAATACCTTTCCAATATAAGATTAACAGTTTTCAGTGCAAATTCAATTGTTTTATTGTCATTTAATACGGCTCCTGCTTTTATGCAAGAAGAAACCATTGTTGCATTCCAATCAATGTAAATCGTTTTATCAACATATGGCTGGGCTTTCTTTTTCCTTTCTTCAAACTTTAGATTATAGAATTCCTCATCAGCGTCTTGTGATCCATAAAAGCCGCCATATTTCTGATCGGTTAAGGACCTACACATGTAACTCATAGTCTCACTTGCTATTCTTCCATATTTGTCATTTTTTGTTATGTCGAATGCGGTCGCATAATTCCTGAGCAAGCCGGCATTTGTATCCAGCATTTTTTCATAATGCGGCATTTTCCAGTCTTGCGTGACAGAGTAGCGAAAAAATCCAAAGTCTATTTTGTCATATAAACCTTCATGTATCCCATCGAGAGTCTTTAATGCAATATCAAGATATTTTTCATTAGTGGTTTTTCTATATTGGAGAAATAACAAATCAATGACCTCTGGGTTGGGAAATTTTGGCTGTATTCCGAATCCGCCATAAAAACTGTCAAAATTATTCTCGATTGACAGCAGAATTTCATTGACTGGGGCATCGCCTATTTTTGCTTTGCTTTCTTTCCTCCTTTGCGCCTCATCTATTCCGATAGATTTTTTTGTGGATTCATCTTTCTTATTTTTATAAGAACTTTTAACAGCTTCAAGCAGAAGCTTAAGCCTTTCTGGCGGTACATACATATCGCCAGCTATTATATCCCCTTCTGCTGTCAAAAAGACTGTAGAGGGAAAGCCGCCCATATTGTACCTGTCTCTTATGTCAGGCCTTTCGTCAATATAGACTTTAATCGGCACAAAATCATGGTTTATTATCTTCGCAATTTCATCGTTTGAGTAAGATGTAGAATCCATTACATGGCACCAGTGGCACCACACTGCTGTTAAATCAAGCAAGACAGGCTTATCACTCTTCCTAGCTTTTTCAAAAGATTCCCTGCTCCACTCAAGCCAGTTTATCATGGGCTTCATTTTACTCAAGCGGATTTTGGCATTTATAATATTTTTGATTCAATAGGCACTAATAAACTGTTTAAACAGAAACGCTTATATATAAGTTAGGTTATCCTAACTTTCTATGTTCACTCCTAATAAAGAAGATTACATGAGAGGATTATACGTCCTGGAAGAAGAAAAAAAATACATGAAATCCATTGATTTGGCGCATTACCTTAATGTTTCCAAGCCAAGCGTATCTGAAATGATGCAGGAGCTCAATAAGGACGGCCTTGTAACGCATAAGAAATACTCAGGACTGGTGTTTACGGCGAAAGGGCGGAGAATAGCTAAAAAACTGACATCAAAGCACAGGTTGATAGAGCTGTTTTTAAAAAACATATTAAAAATAGGCTCGAACAGGATACATCAGGAAGCGCACAGGCTGGAGCATGCATTCAGCGACGAATCAATTCGGAAGCTAAGGAAAATGCTGGGCAATCCAAAAAAAGACCCTCACGGAAAGCCGATACCACTTTAATTCTTAATCTAAAATGGATAAATCAAAATTAACAGGCATATTGCAGCATGCTAAGATTACATTAGCTGCAGTTTTAATTCTAATTTTGGGATTTGTTATCTTCAAGATTTCAGCAAAAGACGTAAAAGTCGATGCGGAATTTGATGAACTGAAGGAGGCAGCAGGCTATTGCACAAATCCAATGGCAACAGATCCGGAATGCCTTGAGTCTTTTACAAAAATTAAAAGCGAATCATCCCATATTCGTGTGCAGAGAACAGCACAGGAAAAAATAGGAGTTGTTGGAGATTACACTTCAGGTGATTTTGACCCGATGGAGTACCTTACGGCATGGAACCTCAATAATCTTCCTCCTGAAGAGAGAAGCAAATATTACAAGGAGACAAAAAGGCCGGATGGAAGCTTATTGAGGGAATACTGGATAACTGCAGAGGACAAAGAAATTGAGATTGCCCCTGGAGTTTTCTTTCCAGCGTGGACTTACAACGGGCAGGTGCCTGCCCCAACAATCAGGGCAACAGAAGGCGACAGAATAAAAATTTACTTTACTAATAAAGGAACAAAACCGCATACTATGCATTTTCATGGATTTCACCCTTCAAGCATGGACGGCTCTATGTCTGAAGACTTTGTTTATCCCGGGCAAAGCTTCACTTACGAGTTTGATGCAGACCCTTATGGTGTTCATCTATTCCATTGCCATTCCGTTCCATTAAAGCAGCATATTGCAAAAGGCCTTTATGGGGCTTACATTGTTGACCCTAAAAATGATACAAGGCCCAAGCCCGACAAGGAGCTCATAATGATGATGAATGCCTTCGACACTAATCTGGACGGCGAGAACGAGGTATACGCAGTCAATACCAAAGCATTTTACTATGCGCTGAATCCGATTAAAGTTAAGAAAAATGAATTGGTAAGGATTTATCTTATCAATATTGTGGAGTTTGACCCAGTAAATTCATTTCATCTGCATGCAACTTTTTTTGACGAGTACGATACCGGAACAAGCCAGAAGCCGGATACCTACACAGATATAATTTCTTTAGCACAGGGGGAGAGAAGCATACTTGACGTCAGATTCAAATATTCCGGAATGTATATGTTCCATGCCCATGTATCTGAGTTCACAGAACTTGGCTGGATGGGATTCTTTGAGGTAGCAGAATAAAATGGAGCAGAAAAACAAATCCAAGTTCTGGATAAGCGCGCTAATGCCACTAATCCTGCTTGGGATTCTTTTGTTCGTATTTGTAAAATTTGGGCCTCTCGGGGTTTTCAAGTCCACAGTTGTTCCTATTGAAAATATTTTTCTCCAAAAAGTCACTTTTTCGCCTGAACATATATCTGTTGATGTGTTTAATGACGGGCCAGAGCCGGTTACAATCGCGCAGGTGTTGGTCAATGACGCATACTGGAAATTTGACATGGAGCCGTCAAATACCCTGGAACCACTGGAAAAAGGAAAAATCGAGATTTTATACCCCTGGCTTGAAGGAGATGCTGAATTTATAAAACTGATTTCAAGAAATGGGGTCACGTTTGAAAAGGAAATAGCAGCAGCGACTATAACACCGAGATTCAACTGGTTTTATTTCAAAACTTTTGTGTTGCTTGGAGTCTATGTGGGGGTAATCCCTGTTCTTCTCGGACTTTTATGGCTGCCGTTTTTGAGGATGCTTAGGGAAGGCTGGTACAGCTTTTTGCTTGCGCTTACAGTCGGACTTTTGGTATTCCTGGGATTTGACGCCCTGACAGAATCTTTTGACATCATAGGAACCTTGCCACAAGCTTTCAATGGGGCAGGTATACTTTTAATTGGGTTTGCACTTTCCGTCATGATTCTTTCTGCCGTAAGTTACAAGACAGAGCACCTAACCAAAGGAAAAGGTGAGCATGTTCAAGCTCTGATATACGGCTATTTAATCGCGTTGGGAATTGGCCTGCATAATCTGGGGGAAGGCCTTGCAATAGGAAGCGCATATTCTGTCGGGGAAGTGGCATTGGGAAGCTTATTGGTTATTGGATTCATGATACACAACGTTACAGAAGGTGTTGCTATAATCGCTCCCGTAGCGAGAGTGCACAGGCTTATCAAAAATTTTTACTTAAATCTTGTGCTAATGGGGGTGCTTGCAGGTGCTCCAACGATAATAGGGGCTTTGATTGGTGGGTTCTCTTACTTGCCTGCGTTAAGCGTTTTCTTCCTTGCAATCGGGGCAGGCGCGATTTTTGATGTTGCATTTGACATCATGCATTACATGGCAAAAGGAAGGTGGCTTTCTCTTTTTACCATAACAAATGTACTTGGTTTTTTGACAGGGCTTTTAGTAATGTACACAACTGGATTTTTGGTTTTGGGGTAAAAAATGAGTTTTATTCAGAGATTTTTGCGCTTCTTTAGGATATTATCTGACAGAAAACTTTTGGCGTTTATGGGCTCTGGATTAATTGTAAGTACTGCT
>CAZJBR010000071.1:0-4093 GCA_964544435.1 uncultured Methanosarcinales archaeon | reverse complement strand
TGCAAATATTTTCCTATCAAGCACGTAAAAAGCCGTGTTTATTAACTCAGACACAAATCTCTCAGGCTTTTCAACAAAATCAACAAGTATTCCATTATCTTGAGTGACCACCCCGAAATTCTTCCAATTTTTTGTTTTATTAACTAAAATTGAGTATCTATGTCTTATGCAATTCCTTATATCATTTTTAGAATAGATGTCATCTCCGGCCATCAGAATGAACCTGTCTTTTATGTATTGTTCTGCTAGCGATGCAGCATGGCCAGTCCCGAGTTGCTGTTTTTGCTCAACGTATCTGATTTTAATGTTTTTATATTTTTTGCCTATATATTTTTTGATTAAATTTTTTTTGTATCCGACTATAAGTATTGCCTCGTCAGCTATATCATTCAAATTTTCCAAATTATGCTCCAGCAATGTTTTGTTGGCAACTTTAAGCAAAGGCTTCGGTTTTGTAATAGTCAATGGGTATGTTCTTGTGGATTTGCCTGCTGCCAGTATTACCGCTTGCATTTTAAAGAACATCAATTCTTATTGATTTGCATCTTTCTTTAACTGACTCGTTTTTGATTATGATTTTTAATAAGTTTTCTGGAAGCAGAAATTTCCTCTGCTCCTGTGCATAGATTTTATTGAATTTAATTAGTGTTCTTTTGTGCATTCTTCTAAACTGTTCAACATGTTGCTTCAGCTTAATAGGTGGACCTTCAATTTCAATAAGTTTTGGCAATGGATTTTTGTTGAATAAGAAATAAAAAATCGCGTTGCTTTTCTTGTCCCATTCCCATGCTGTTTTTATTGGCCTAAAGCTGTTTTTAGTTGATTCTTTAATCAAGAACTCGTATATTTTAAGCAGTTTGCAACCTACAACGTCAGTTTTCCCGTCCAGTGGCGTTGTGTAAATTTTTATCAGCCTTTTATTATTTTTTCCTTTCAAGAATAATGAATCTAAGCTCTTGCCTTTAAAAAATCCAGCTGACGGATTTCTTAAGAATTCCACTGCCGCTTTTTTGAAAGCGTAGAATTTTTCATCACTCAGGGCGGCGGCTGCATTCCTGTCCTTCTGCACGGGGTCTATGACGACTAAAGGTGACCCTAGCTTGGAAGTATTGACCAGCTTAAAAACGTCCTTGCCCTTGTAGTATCTCTCAAAATCAATTACAACTTTTCCGTTCCATTTTGCTGCATTCTTTATTAGATTCAGAAACGAGCCGTAATAAACAGCCAGTATCTCGCATATGTATCCGGAAAATCCCCTTATGTAGCTTTCTGCGCCGTAGACATTTTGGGCCTGGCAAAACTGCTTAGTCAGCTTGATTTCATTAATCAGTTTCTTGTGCCTTAAAACCCACTTTGAGTGCAGGGGGCTTACGTCTGTTATATTGTCTGCCTGCTCTGCCTTTTGAATTTTAAGTATCGGAACAATCTCGAAAGTAAACTGGTTCTGCTTTATCTGGAAGTAATCTCTCGAGCCGTGCAGCCTAGACACATTCTTGAATTTCTTCTTCAGAATTTTTTCCAGAATATCCGATAGTTTGTCGCTTTTGCCCTTGAATTTTTTATAATCAAAAACAGCAAATATATCAGCATCAAAGGTCTTTAGCCACGTGCCTTTTGCCCCGGAGCCGCCAAGGACTGCCTTAATATTTTTTTGCCCCCGGTTGATTTTCTTAATGATGATGCCTACCTTTTCAAATATTTCCTTCTCGTAATTCCTATCAGGCTGTATTTCTTTGAGCGCTTCATCTAATATTACATTAATGTTTTTCATAGAATAAAACAAAGCTGATATTTATAAAAAGGTTTGGGTTTTTAGAATCAGTTATTGTTTTCTCTTGCCACCTTAACAGCGCTCACAACCTTATCATCCTGCTCAAGCTTCATTATTCTTACTCCTTGCGTGCTCCTTCCGATGACAGAAATATCGCTTGCAGGCACCCTTATTATGATTCCGTTCTTGCTTATGAAAATGATGTCGTCATTGTCTATAACTGGGCATATTGAAACGACATTGCCGTTTCTTTCGCTGCATTGTATGTTTATGACTCCGGAACCGCCCCTGTTGATTAGCCTGTATTCTGATATTGAAGTTCTTTTTCCATAGCCGTTTTCAGTTACGCTAAGCAGTGTTTTTTCGTCTGAAGCAACCACCATGCCTATTACCTTATCATTATCCTTTAAGTTTATTCCCCTCACACCTCGGGAGGATCTTCCGGTCGGCCTTACATTCCGCTCCTCAAATCTTACAGCGATTCCGTTATGGGTTGCCAGAATAATCTGCTGATTGCCATCTGTCAGCTCAACATTAATCAGTTCATCTCCCTGCTCCAGAGTTATTGCTACAATTCCGTGCCTCCTTGGATTGCCATACGCCATAAGCTCTGTTTTCTTTATAGTGCCATTTTTAGTAGCCATAATAAGGTAATGCTGATTGTCAAAATTTCTTACAGGAACGAATGCAGTGACCGTCTCATCATTCCCCAGCTCAAGCACATTTACGATGGCTTTGCCTCTTGCCTGCCTGCTGGCCTCGGGAATGCTATAAACCTTCAGCCAGTGGACTTTTCCTTTATTTGTAAAGAATAAAATATAAGAGTGTGTGCTTGCAACAAAAATGTCTTTCACTATGTCTTCATCTTTAGTCGTGGTGGCAATTACGCCCTTTCCGCCGCGGTGCTGGAGCTTGTATGTCTGCAAAGGCAGTCTCTTGATATAGCCGGAGTTTGTTATTGTTATTGCCATCTCCTCATCTTTTATTAAGTCCTCAGTTTCCAGCTCCGCGCTTTCCAGCTCAACAATCTGAGTTCTCCTTGAGTCTTTGTATTTTTCTTTCAGTTCGCTCAGTTCTTTCTTGATGATTTCAAGTATTTTTTGAGGGTTTGAAAGAATTGCTTTCAGTTCTTCAATAAGCTTCAGCAAGCCTGCATGCTCCTGCTTTATTTTTTCCTGCTCTAGGGATGTGAGCCTTTGCAGCCTCATTTCAAGTATTGCTGTGGCTTGCTCATTCGTCAGGTTAAAATTGGCAGTTAAAGCGTCCCTGGCACTCTCTACTGATTTGCTTTCTTTGATTAGCTTGATAACATTGTTTATGCTGCCTAAAGCCACAATCAGCCCTTCAAGAATGTGCGCTCTTGTCTGAGCTTTGTTTAAGTCAAATAACGTCCTTTTTCTTACAACATCTTTCCTGTGCTCTATGTAATAATGCACCAGTTGCTTGATGCTTAAGACTTTTGGCTCGTTATTTACTAGGGCAAGGATTATAATTCCAAATGTTGTCTGCATTCGTGTATGCTGAAATAGCTGGTTAAGAACTACATTTCCATCGGCATCTTTCTTCAGCTCAATTATAATTCTTATTCCGTGCCTGTCAGACTCGTCTCTTAAATCTGAAATTCCAATAATCTTTTTATCACGGACTAAATCAGCCATCTCCTCCAAAAGCTCTGATTTGTTTACCATAAAAGGTATCTCATTTACTATAATGACGCTTCTGTTCTTGTCTTGTTCTACGCTTGTTTTGGCTCTTACTAGAATTTTGCCCCTTCCGGTTGAATACGCTTCCCTGATTCCGTTTCTGCCGCATATTAATGCTCCTGTCGGAAAATCCGGACCTTGAATTATTCGCATAATCTCTTCTACGCTTAAGTTGGGATTGTCTATTTGCTTTATTACTGCATCAATCACTTCTTGGATATTGTGGGGGGGTATGTTGGTTGCCATGCCAACTGCGATACCCGAACTTCCGTTAATTAGCAGATTAGGAAGCTTTGAAGGCAGCACAACTGGCTCCGTTGTGCTGTTGTCAAAATTTGGCGCAAACTTTACTGTTTTCTTGTCAATATCATCAAGCATTTCCTCTGCAAGTTTAGTCAAGCGGCATTCTGAATATCTCATTGCAGCGGCACTATCCCCATCGATCGAACCCCAATTGCCTTGACCATCAATTAATGGATATCGCATCGAGAAATCTTGGGCTAATCTGACCATGGTATCATAGACTGCTGCGTCTCCGTGCGGATGATATGTCGATAGTACACGTCCCACAACAAAGGCAGACTTCCTAAATGGTTTATCATGCATTAAACTAGATTCC
>CAZJBR010000070.1:0-4110 GCA_964544435.1 uncultured Methanosarcinales archaeon | reverse complement strand
AGGAGTGCATCAAGATAGAAGACGGAAAGCTGACAATAGACGAGCATTTATGCACGGGATGCGGCATATGCCCGAAGGCTGCTCCTGCTGCAATAAAAATAATCAACCTTCCTGAAGAGATGAAAACAAGGCCGGTTCACCGCTACGGCGAAAACAGGTTTGTGCTCTACTCAATTCCAACGCCTTCGATAGGGAGAGTTACGGGAATTCTAGGGGTGAATGGAATAGGAAAATCCACTGCAATCAAGATATTAGCTTCTGTCCTTAAGCCGAACTTTGGGGACTGGCAAGGCCAGCAAGGCGATTATGGGCAGTTGATAAGCTACTTCAAGGGCACAGAAGCGCAGGGCTATTTTGAAAAAGTAAATGACGGGGAGATAAAGGTTGCTTACAAGCCGCAGCAGGTTGAATTAATTCCAAAAACAAGCAAAGGCAAGGTAATTGAATTGTTAAGGAGGATTGATGAAAAAAAAGAGCTGAAAAAAATAGCGGATGAGCTTCAATTAAATAAAATTTTAAACAACGACATAACAGAAATTTCGGGGGGAGAGCTGCAGAGGGTTGCAATTGCGGCCACTGTACTGAAAAACGCAAACTTGTACATTTTCGACGAGCCTACGAGCTATCTTGACATAAAGCAGAGAATAAACATCAGCAGATTCATAAAATCATTGGTAAATGAAAGCAACTCTGTTTTGGTGGTTGAGCATGACTTGATAATTCTTGACTATATCGCTGATTTGGTGCACTTAATGTACGGCAAAGAAAATTGCTATGGAGTTGTAAGCGGTGTAAAGCCTGTAAGAAACGGCATCAATGTTTATCTTTCAGGCTACATAAAAGAAGAAAATGTCAGATTTAGGGATTCAACAATAAAATTTGCTGAAAAGCCGCCTGTCAAGAAAAAACATTTCAAAGAAGTAATTACGTCTTGGGACAAGATTGGGAAAAAACTTGGCAATTTTAGTTTGAAAGCCCTCAAAGGCTCTCTCCATAAAAATGAAATAATCGGAGTATTAGGCGAGAATGGAGTTGGAAAGACAACCTTTGTCAAGATACTGGCTGGAGTGCTGGAACAAGACAACGGAGATATAACTCATAAATTAAAAGTGAGCTACAAGCCGCAGTATCTCGAAGCGTCCGATGTTTTGGTAATCGATGTCTTAAAGGATGCATTCTCAAAATATTCAAATCAGATAATAAGTCCATTAAATCTGCAGCAGCTGTCATTGAGCAAGCTGAGCGAGCTATCGGGAGGTGAGCTGCAAAGAGTCGCGATTGCGCATTGCCTGCAGCAGGATGCTGACTTGTACTTGCTTGACGAGCCGTCTGCATATCTTGATAGCGAGCAGAGGCTTGTACTCTCAAAAATCATAAGGGATTTTGTGGAGCAGAAAGAAGCGTCTGCGCTGATTGTTGACCATGATCTGCTGTTTGTTGACTACTTAAGCGACAGGCTTATTGTTTTTGAAGGCAAGCCTGCAATTGAAGGGAGTGTGACTGGGCCATTTGAAATGGAAGAGGGAATGAACAAGTTTCTGAAAGAGCTTGGAATAACATTGAGAAGGGACCCAGAAACATACAGGCCCAGGGTTAATAAACTGGATTCAAGGCTCGATAGGGAGCAGAAAGAAAAAGGGAAGTATTATTATAGTTGATTAATGGCTTTTTCTATTAATAAAGTTTAAAAAATTATTTTAATCTCTATGATACTAAATTCGGTTTTAGGTATAAACCGAACTGCGTGTCTTCAGGCTTGAAGCCTTTAGCCTTTTCTGTTTCTGTTAAAGGAAGTCTTTTCATAATAAATTCTAATTTATATTTTTGATTACCCTCACTTACATTTACAATTATTTTCCCGTTTCTCATATCTGGAATGTCTGATGGAGCAATAGTAAAATTTGAATCTAACCTGTAGTTGTTAAGTAATTTTTTCCCTTCGTAGAATTCTATATGGACTTGAGCATTTTTTGGTATTTTTCGTCTTAAATATCCTGTTATTTCATATTTTATTTGCTTAGAATCCGGGATATAAACAGTATCTAAGATATTTTCTAAGTCTACATCTCCAGATACCATATCTACCACTTGTGCAAATTGCTTTAGTCCAAGTAAATGTGCGTACTTTTCTGTAATCTTTAGAGCGATGGGTCTAGTTTGTGGTTTTTCTAAAAGTTTGTGTAATCCATCAGCAAATCGGTCGTATCTTGAAGATGTAGTTGTGACAAAAGTATGATAATCACCCTTTCCATTGAATCCACCATAATCTTTATCTGGAAGCAAAGATAGGAATCTCTGAAAGAGAGCTTCCTCTTTAACTTTATTTAACGAGCCTCGACCTTGATAATGTGAAACGTATGGTCTCATGACCACCCAACAACTTATTGTTCATTTATAAATCTTTCGATTTTTACTACTTAAAAATAATAAAAGAATAGTTTTATTTCTTCTGAGAATTTGTAGACGGGTTATAGTCAGGGCTTTATAGTTACATTTCTTCTCCATCCTTTCCATCACAGCCTTCAGGATTATAGGCCATGCTATTGCCTACTCAAAGCACTTTTCTAGCAGTATTAAGCGCCTGCTCCACATCCTCCTTCTCCAAATTCAAATAAGCATTGTGCTCTTTAAGCAAGTCAATGAATTCGCTTAACGTTGCGCCTGCAAGCTTTGCGCCCAAGCCCAGGCTTACCTTTTTCATTTTGTAAAGCTCGACAGCCTTGTGCTTCTTCCCCGAATTAACCAGCTCCCTAACTACTTCAGACTTTTTTTCTTTCAAAACCCTGCCAAAAAGATTTATTGTCTCTAAATCCAAACGCGATGATATGGTTTCCATTTATTTCACCTCTGATTTGAAATGCTCATAAAGTTTTTCCGAATATCTTCCGATTAAATGCAGATTCTTCAATTTTTCAAGGGCTTCTTCCTTTGATAGTTTTTTATTTTCATGCAGTTTTATTACAACTGCCATTGCGCATACAAACGGCACTTTTTCAAGCTTGCACAGCTTGACGAGCTCGCCGTCATCTGTAAGTATTGCCTTATGCTTCTTGCTGTCAAACATGGCAAATGTTGCCGCTTCTCCTTCATCAAGCCTAAATTGCAGGATAATCTTAGCGACCTGCTTGTCATTAGCTGGGATTACTTTAATTTTTTTTTCTTTTATCAGCTTCTGTATAAGCCTTGCATAGTACGAATCTTTATCAAATAAGGCTTCCTGCTTTACTTGGATTGGTATTGCAATTGTTGGGGATATTTCGATAAAATCTTCTAGACATCCCACTTTAGCCAGTAGCACAAGCGTGGAGGTATTTGACACTAACATTTACATTTGTATACAATCGTAAGTATTTAAATCTTTCTATTATTTTTGCTTTCCATCCTTTCCATAACCGCCTTCAGGAGTATAGGCCAAGCAATTGTTGCGTCTGCAAGCACTTCTGCAAATTTGCCGCCTTCTTTTTCTGGCACGAATTTTCCCCATGAGACACTTTCGCTATAAGTACAACCCGAAAGTCCGCCCCAGTGAACAGATTCTGGACATATCCTTACGCCATAATGAAATCTTTTATAGCCGCCCCCATGCCCTATTCTTTTGTCGATTATGTCAAGGTAAGGGCCGACTTGCTGCGCCCAATTGCGGGGAACCCCTCCCCCAATTGTGAAGATGCCCACTTTTTTTGTGTTTTTTATCTGCTCGGTGTAATGCTCTAAATCGAGGAACGGGTTGAACTGAAATTGTTTTTCCCCTTTTATAATCTGTTTCCTCATATAGATTCCCAAATCGAGGCCCAGCTCTGAGTCTGTAAAAGCAGGAATATAAACAGGGACATTTTTTAGATAAGCTGATTTCAAGATTGCCCTTCCTTTTGTATTCTCATGAAGATATTTTCCAAGAAAATTGGTTATTTTATGGCTGCACAAAATTTCATTTTTGTCAACCCTGTCCAAAACATTCGTAACTATCTCCTCTGCATCGTCAAGATTCTTTTCAAGCTCTATTGTATCGTAAACCCTGTTGTAGCCTTTTTCGTA
Organism: uncultured Methanosarcinales archaeon; assembly: GCA_964544435.1. Lineage (GTDB taxonomy): Archaea > Nanobdellota > Nanobdellia > Woesearchaeales > GW2011-AR4. The sequence continues at coordinate 75 of CAZJBR010000070.1, read as the reverse complement.
CAATTTAACGTCGTCCATGCTTGGATTGTGCTTGAAATGGCGCATGCCGACAGACTCGACAAAACCATGAGTCAT
>CAZJBR010000069.1:1038-4172 GCA_964544435.1 uncultured Methanosarcinales archaeon | reverse complement strand
ATGCACAAAATATTCCTTGCCGTCGTCTCCGGCTATAAAGCCGAAATGCTTCATGCCGTTAAAAAATTTTACAGTTCCTTCAACCATTTCGTCTCACTTTGCTCCTTGCTTAAATCTGCTCGTGCAATCTTTGCAATAATTCTTGGAAGCATACTTTTGCTCCATGTCAACAACAAATCTCTCCTTGCACGACCTGCAAAATCCAATAATCTTGTACAGCTTCGTGGGCTTGCTTTTTTTTCTCATTATAAGCGTATAATCATCTGCTTTAAAATACTATGCATTTCATTCATACTCAATAGTCGCCGGCGGCTTCTGGCTTATATCATACAAAACTCGATTAACACCCCTAACCTCATTGATTATTCTGTTTGAAATTTTCTCAAGCAGTTCATTTGGCAGTCTTGCCCAGTCTGCTGTCATTGCATCAAGGCTTGTGACTGCCCGCAAAGAAATCACATATTCATAAGTTCTTGCATCACCCATCACACCGACTGCTTTAACCGGCAGCAATGCAGCAAATGCCTGCCAAGTCTTGCTGTAGAAGCCGGATTTCTTAAGCTCTTCAATGAAAATAAAATCTGCTTCTCTCAATATTCCTAATCTTTCATCGGTTACCTCGCCTAGTATCCTGATTGCCAGCCCTGGCCCCGGAAATGGATGCCTGTTTATTATATCTTCGGATATTTTTAATTCCTTTCCAAGCTTCCTAACCTCATCCTTGTAGAATTCCTTCAACGGCTCAATCACTTTTAATTTCATTTTTTCCGGAAGGGTGATGTTGTGGTGAGACTTGATTTTTGAGGCATACTTTGTTGGCTGGGCGCTTTCAATCCTGTCCGGATAGATTGTGCCCTGCCCGAGAAATCTTATTCCCTTGTGCCTCTGCTCCAGTTCAACCACTTTGTTTTCAAAAATCTCGATGAAAGTGTGTCCTATAATTCTCCTTTTTTCTTCAGGATCCGCAATCCCCCTGAGCTTCTCAAGAAATACTTGCGAAGCATCAACAAAATAAAAATGCTTAAATTTTAATTTCTTCTCAAAGAAATTTCTTACTTCTTCCGCTTCCCCTTTCCTTATCAAACCATGGTCGACAAAGACGCAGTAAACCTTATCGCCTATGGCTTTGTGCATAATAGTTGCCGCGACTGCGCTGTCAACCCCTCCGGAAACACCCATAATGACGGCGCTTTTGCCAACTTCCTTTTTTATTTCTTTGATTAATCTTTTTGAAATGTTTTTGATGCGCCAGTCTTTTTTTGCCCCGCAGACACCAAAAACAAAGTTTTTCAAAATTTCATTTCCTTTTAAAGTGTGGATAACTTCCGCATGGAACTGAATGCCGTACAGCTTTTTTATGTTATTTTCAAATGCCGCAATCCTGCATGAGTCAGTTGAAGCCAGAGTTTCAAATTCTTTCGGGAGATTTGCCACTAAGTCTCCATGGCTCATCCATACCTGTTCTTTTCTTGACAATCCCCTAAGCAGCCTTCCGTTTTTCCTTATGTTCAGGGCTTTACTGCCAAATTCCTTAAGTTTGCCGCTTAAAACTTCTCCGCCCGAAAATTTGGCGATCAGCTGCAGTCCATAGCATATTCCCAGGACGGGTATTCCCAGATCAAGAATTTTCTTTTCCATTTTCGGAGCGTTGTGCCCATAAACGCTTGCAGGGCCTCCAGAAAGAATTATGCCGTCCGGCTTATACTTTCCAATTTCTTTTAGAGAAATGTCGCATGGCACAATCTCGGAATAGACTCCAAGGTCACGAACCCTTCTCGCAATTAAGTGGCATGTTTGCCCGCCGAAATTTAGGATTAAAATCATTTTAAGTGCAAATCACATCCAGTTTGCCCATCTCCAGCGCTTTTTTTATCTCCAATCCAATCCTTTCTCCATAGCTTATTGAATAGCCGTACAAATATCCAGAATAGGGAGTGAATAAAGTGCCCGGGCTGCCAGGAATTCGCATGCTTACATCAAAAATCACAATGTCTTCCTTGCCTTCTTCTGCAACAACAGCGCCTTGAAGAGCAAAAGGTCCTATAATTCCTATGCCGTGCTCTTTTCTTGCTGATGCCACAAACTTCTCTCCAAGCTCGAATATTTTTTCAAGTAAAGACTCTTTTACTGTCACATTAAAGTGCCCGGTTTCGATATACTTAGGCTTTATGTGCTTCAAGACTTCCAACTGCTCTGATGCAGGCAGCCTCAGTATCCCATCCAAATTTGTCTGCCGTCTTGAATCAGTTCCCATTAATTCCAGCTCGTCGTTCAGCGGGCTGTAGAAAAAATTGAAATTTACATGCGCGCCTATAATATATTCCTCAACGACTGCTTTGATTAAATCAGATTTTTTTATTGTTCTTTTATTCAGCAATTCTGCTGATTTTTCCTTGTAGTCTTTGTAGCTGGAGCACAAGAAAAATGCCCTCTCATAACTTCTTTTTGCCTCTGCAACTTTTACAATAACCAATCTGTCAATCTTTTTTGGGTCCTTGAAGATTTTTGGAGTTCTTATGCCGGCTTTTTCCAGCAAGTAATACTGGTTTTTTGGCACGTCCCTTTCTTCTAACTTAACCATGTCTCTTGTGCCATAAATAGGGACTAAAAACTTGTTCTCTATGTCCTTAAAATTGAAGTAAACCCAGAAATACCTGTTATGGACAAAGATGGTGTTTCTTTTTCTTAATTCCTCCTGCACTTCTTTTTTTGTTATGTCGGAAAAATTATTCACTATAATGACATCATCAACAAAACCTATACCTTCCCTTCTCTTGTAGTATTTTGAATATGTTTTTTCCCTTCCTTTCTGGGCAACAACCAATGTCTTGAAGCCGTGGGAATGAGCGCCTCTGCATACATCCAATGCAGAATGCCCGCCGAGCACCCCTAGGGTTATTTGATTCTTGTTGTAAGTTTCCAATATTTTTGAGATTTGTTTTTGGGAGATCATTTTTAAAAAACATTTATATATTACAAAGCTATTTTATCTATTGTCTGGGAAGACAGTCTCTGCCTGATTGAGGGACTTTCTTATTTCTTTTTTAGATTTGTTTTTGATTATACAGGTTTCAAAAAATTTTTTACAATGTTTTTATTAATGTTAAATCAATGTTATTTTTTATTTTGTTTTA
>CAZJBR010000069.1:0-1028 GCA_964544435.1 uncultured Methanosarcinales archaeon | reverse complement strand
CTTTCTCAACGCATTTTCAATTAACTATTTAAAAAATAACTACCCCAAAATCTTTTTCATCTGGTTTGTCTTTATTGCATTCTTTATTTCCATCGCAATCCTTCTTCCTGTTGACATCGGCTTGTTGTACTTAAGCCAAGTGTATGGGCTGCCTTCGATGAAAGGGTTTGTGCCTGCAACTATCCTTGCTGAAATTTCAAAAACATAAATCTCCTCTTCTGGAGTGAGAATAGTTTCTAAACAGAAAGGCCCGAATAATCCCGGAGGAGCAAGTTTCTTTGATTCCCTCACAACTGCTTCTCCCATCTCTATTAATCTCGGCAAAAATGATTCCCTTACAACAACTGGAATGTTGCCTACAATCACATAGCTTGGGTCAATCTTTGGCAGCACAATCTGGTCTCTTGCTGAAATTCTGCCCAGGGAATCGACATTGCTTTCATATCTTATGTCACAACCCATAATTTCAATTTCATTGGTTAGGGAAGAGTAAAAGTAATGTATGAACAATGGGACTCCTATTATATACTCCTGCAGAACATATTTCCTAAGTTTATAGGGCTTTATTTTCTTGTAGAAATCTTTCTTGTCTTTCGCAAGGAAATATCCTCTGCCCCCTTCTGCGCCCATGAACTTGACAATAACCAGTCTGTCAATGTCTTCCGGCTTGCTGAACAAAAGAGGAACCTTTAATCCTGACTTTACAAGCCACTGCCTTTCCAAATGCCTGTCAGATTCCCATTTCAGGATTCTTTTGTTGCCGTAATAATCAACTTTCAGCTTTTCAACTTCCTCATAGCCCATATAAGTAACAAATGAGCCATGCGGGATTATGATGGCGTTCTTCTTGATTAGCTGGTTTTGTATTTTTGGAAAATCCTTATAAGAATCAATGCTTATGATTTCATCTGCTGCATTGAACATCCTGTAAGGCCTTTCAGAGCCTTTTTTGCAGATAGCGATTGTCTTAAAGCCTTCATCATGCGCCCCTTTGAATACCTGCAGTGCAGAATGAGAACCGATTGTTG
>CAZJBR010000068.1:0-4199 GCA_964544435.1 uncultured Methanosarcinales archaeon | reverse complement strand
CGTGCAGTGGAGAAAATGGAAATCGCCTGACGGAAAGGAAATAGACCAGCTGGCAAATGCAATCAAGCTGATAAAGGAAAATCCAACCAGCCGCAGAATCATAGTGACAGCATGGAATCCGGGCGAGATTGAGGAGATGGCGCTGCCGCCTTGCCATGCCTTTTTCCAGTTTTTTGTTGCAAACAAAAAGCTTTCATTGCAAATGTATCAAAGGTCTTGCGACATGTTTTTGGGAGTGCCGTTCAACATCGCTTCTTACTCCTTATTCCTTCATATGATGGCCCAGGCTACTGGCTTAAAGCCTGGAGAATTCGTTCATGCACTTGGAGACGCGCACATCTACCACAACCATTTTGAGCAAGTAAAAGAACAATTAAAGAGAAACCCATTGCCTCTGCCGTCATTATGGCTCAATCCCGAAATAAAAAACATAGATGATTTCAAAATGGAGGATATAAAGCTTGAGAATTACCAGTTTCATCCACCGATAAAGGCTGAAATGGCTGTTTAAAGATTTATTTACTATTTTAAATTAGGAAATTCAATCTGCCTTCGGCAAATTTTAGTGCTCGGCATCGCTTTTCTGCCATACCGCGATGCCTCGCCAATAAATTACATTAAAAAATAAAAAAAACAAAATGATAATCTCTTTGATTGTTGCGATGGACGAGAACAGAGTTATTGGATATAAAAATAAGCTGCCGTGGACTCTGCCCTCTGAACTGAAGTATTTCAGGGAAACAACAAAAGGCAAGCCGGTGATAATGGGCAGGAGAACTTACGAGTCCATAGGAAGGCCGATGCCGGAAAGATTGAATATCATAGTTACGAGGGATAAGGATTACAAGGCAGCTGGCTGCACTGTTGTCAACAGCAAGGAGGATGCTATAAAAGCGGCGAAAGGCAGCAATGAGATAATGGTTATAGGCGGAGCAGAAATCTACAGGCTGTTTTTGCCGATAGCAAACAGGCTTTACATCACCAAGGTCCACGGCTCATTTAACGGAGACACTTACTTTCCTGAATTCAATGAAGATGAATGGGCAAAATCAAGAGAAAAATTTGTTGAGAAAGATAATGACAACCCGTATAGCTACACTATAATTGTTTTGGAAAGGAAAAGTTAGATTTATTATTCATGCAATTGAGGAGAAACTTTTTAATCCCTTAAAATATTCTATTACTTATGGGCGGATTAAAACTGGGAAAATACCAACACTACAAAGGAGGACTCTATGAGGTTGTTGGTGTGGCAAGACATAGCGAAACAAGTGAAGAAATGGTTATTTATCGTGCTCTTTACAATCTATACTCGAAGACAAAAGTTATTAGCCAATTGTTGTCTTCTCGTAATAAGCAAATGACATAATTATGTCTAAAAAGTTGTGTCATTTGCTATAAAAGAATTTGGTGATAATGCTCTGTGGGTCAGACCCAAAAAAATGTTTATTGAAAATGTCATTGTGAATGGCAAGAAAGTTCCACGTTTCAAGTTTGTCAGATAGTTGACTTTTCTTTTTTTAAATCAAATCTAAATTTATTCAATATCGGAACCAAAATATTTCCTATTGCCAATGCCAAAGGTATCCCTAACATGGGGCTGTAGATTTCTATCCCTATCAGCACAACTGCTGTGAAAATTCCATATAATACCCTCTGCCTTCTTGCTGCAGGATGCGTCTTCGGCTCAATCAGCATGAACATTGCAAAGAAAAAAACAGTGCTTTGGCTTATAAATGACTGGTAGAAATTGCCCATCATCATTCTCATATGCCCCATCATCATGGGCTGCGGAACAAATGCATGCAAAATATAATATGCCGCCAAGAATGAAACTGCCAAGTCAAACCTCCTTTGCCTCCATAGGACAAAAAGCCCGAACAAGACTACCAAGTAAAATGGAGATGAAATCCACCACGAGTTTGGCGCGTTGAAAATCAGGAAAACCATAAGAATGCCGAAATTCGCGGGATTGAATATATGCCTTCCATCCAGTTTAAGGATATGCTTGGACAAAACGGCCATTACCCCGGCCAAGGCATAAACATGCCAATCAAGATTTTGCGTCAACAAGCCGCCTATGAACAGTCCAGAAATCAAGGCGCTTTGCGGGAAAGAAAATGTTTTTGATTTATAATACTCAATAAAAAAATCCAGCGAAGTTGTTGTGATAACTGCGATTAAAACAGGCAATAAAGCTTTCGCACCAAAATCATAAAAAAATACGCTCGCCAAGCTTAATACAATCAGAAAAACAGCCATATACTGGTAAATTGTTAGCCTGCTTATCAACGATTTTATTTTCAATGCAAACACCTTTTTGATATTTTTATTGAGATTTTATCAATATTGGTTTTTGTAATGTTTATTTTTAATGCTGTATTGACGTTGATTTTAATGTTTTTTATTTCTTTCACAGCGCATTATTAAAATTATTTAAATAAAAAATAAACGAATTACTTCTTTCTAGCCCTTTGAGAGCCTCCAGTTTTATAAACTGAATATCTGCCTTTTGCCTTCTGGCTTGTCTTCTGCTCAGGGTAGACTTCATAAACAGAGCTTTCGTCAAAGCCGCAATTATTGCATTTGACTGCAGTTATCCCTAAATATTTTACATGCTTGATATCTGCAGAGCCGCATTTTGGGCATTTGTCCATTAAGAATCAAGAACTCAATTAGTTTAAATTATTTTCTCTCCTGTCTGCTTGTTAACAATGTGTATCACGTTGACAGGGCAGGAATCAGCAGCCTCTTTGTTTTCCTTGAAGTTTTTCTCGTCAATTTCAAGCTCTTCCCACTCATCATCCCTTTTTTTGCATCCCACAATATCTGATTTGCCGTCCTCATGCATGGTCCAGAAATCCGGAGCTACAGCTGCGCATGCAGCGCACCCTATGCAAGCCTTCCTGAACAGTTTGCGTTTCTTCTGCCATGCCATGAACAATTGCCAAAGTGTATTTAAAATTTTTGGTTACAGGCTGACAAAAACAATTCCTATCGCAATCAAAACAATAGCTGAAAGTTTTATTAAAATCGCTTTCTTACTCATCTCTTCCTTTAAAATTCCTGGGAAATAAAATGATATTGCCAAGGTCATTATGAGCACGAACAATGGGGAAATTGACGTTTCAAGGGCGGCCACAAGAGCCACAGGGCCGTTTAACAGCGCATAATTTGCAAATACAAATGATGAAAAATCAATGACCATCTTGAGTCCAAGCAAGCCTCTTATGCCTGTTTTCATGCTTTTGAATGTCTCAACAAATTCTTTCCTTATTGAGGGGACTAGCAGGACAATCAATGCGCTGGAATTAGCCAGCCTCAGCCACAAAAAAGCGCTCCAGAAGCTTGTAACACTAAGGATGTGCTTCGCAGCTATGTACCCTAAAGCAGCAAATAATATTGAGGCAAGGACAAGATAAAAGGATTTGCTAAGCTTTAATGAGTTATTTATTCTATTGTAGGAAACAATCAAGCCTGCCGCAACCAGAAACAAAAAGCCTATAAAATAATTTTTTGTAAGCACATCGCCCAAGAATATGAAGGCGAGCATCAAAACCAAAACAGGCTCCGTCTGGTACATTATCTTGATTCTGGAAATTTCATCATGCTGGACAGCTTTGTAGTAAAAATATCTGCAGCTTTCATAGGTTCAAAATCGAAAAAAGGCAATAAAAAAACCAGAAGAACGTTCATCAGCCCGTTCAGGACAATATAAACAGCGGGATTCTTAATGTAGCCTTTTGAAATCACGAACTTGTCTATGATGGCGCATAAAGCCCAGATGCCCTGAGAAATAAACACGAAATAAATCCAGTTGATCATTACAACACCGCGTTAATCATCCAGGCAAATAAGATTGCAGTTGTAGTTGCAGTCAATAAATAAGCAACTGCGCATCTCCTGCCAAATTTTCCCCATATCATTGAAAGCTCTGTGAAGTCTGTTGTAACTCCAACCATTGTTATTATGAAAACAACACCCAAAGAAGCCCCTAACTGGTAGAGCTGCCCTGCCAGAACAGCAAAGCCCTCTGATGCTATTTCAAGGACTGCGCTGATAGGAACTGCGACAAGCACTGGCATAAATTTGCTGCCGTTGCCCAGATATTTTGTGACAAGCTCAGTCGAAACAAAAGCCTTCAAGGCAGCTGCAATAAACAATCCCACTAAAATATATTTTCCAACATCCATGAAAAT
>CAZJBR010000067.1:0-4299 GCA_964544435.1 uncultured Methanosarcinales archaeon | reverse complement strand
AACGGAACTTCTGTGCCTGAAACGATAATAGAATTATGCGGAAAGAAGGTAGTGACTGCTTTTGTTGACGGCGACAGGGGCGGTAACTTAATAATCAAGGAGCTGACAACAGTTGCTGACATAGATTTTGTTACAAAAGCGCCTGATGGAAAAGAAGTTGAGGAGATAACCAAGAAAGAGATTCACAAAGCCTTGAGGAGCAGGATTTCAGGGGAGCAGGCAAAGCTTGAGCTTTCAAGAGAGCCTGAAAGGACTGCAATGGAGATTGTCAAAAGGCATCCACCGCAGCATCAGCAATTCCAAAGGCCTATGCAGCGCCCTTACCAGCCTGTGCCTAACATAAGGAGAGTGCAAATTTCAATTGAGGAAAAAAATGCATTTAAGACAATGCTTGAAGAGCTGATAGGCACGAGAGGCGCTGAGATACTTGACAGCAAGCTTTCCATTTTAGGAAAAGTGCCGGTAAGCGAAATCCAGACAACCCTGAAAAGCATACACAACGCCCATGCTGTTGTATTTGACGGCAGCATTGAAAGGGAAATTGTCAGGTCTGCCGAAGAGAACAATGTAAAGTTCTTGATTGGCATGGACTCAAAAGTCAGGCAGAACGAGACAAGGGTTAATTTATTGACTGTGAATGAATTGTGATTTTTTATTTTAATTTTTTTGATTTAATTCCATATCTATGGTAAAGGACATTAGTTTTTGTTACAAGACTCAATCCGTCGCTTCGCGACATTAGTTACGCTCGGCGAAAATTCTCCTGCCAATGAATTTTCGCCTCGATTTATTCATGCAATTATTGAATCAATGGGCGAGGCTGAGCGACTGGCAACCGAGCGAGGCCGAGCACAAGAATATGCGAGCGGATTGAAATTTCTTATACCATATATTGTATCAAACCAAACTCTTGCTTAAAACTTTTTCACATTCTGGCAACTTATTGAGCTTGCAGAAATTTTCTTTTATGGTTTCTGCTGCATGAATTCCGCTGAATCTGACCTTGTTGTTAATCAGGAAAGTCGGAAAAGACTTTATATTGAGTTCTTTCGTCAGGGCATCGTCGGCAAAGTGTTTTTCAAACTTGGCTTCTTTGAAAACAATTAAGAATTCTTTAAGATTATTCTCTGCCCTTGCGCTGGAATCATCGCCGGAGATAACAAAAATATCAAGCTTGTTTGGCACATTATCTCGTTTAAGGTAGAAAGTTGAGCCTGCAGCATCGTCATTCAGCAGATAATTGTCGTCTTTTTTCGTGAATGCCTGCTTGAATTTTTCAAAGCCCGGATTTTTAGTTATGTTTTCTTCCATGATGTAAGCAGGCAGCATGTTCAAGCTAAATCTTTCAGCTATGGACATTCCTATTTCTGTGTTGTAGTCAATTTCATTTGCGTTTATGGCACTGAACCAGTTTTCCAGTATCCCCAGAACCCTTTGTGTGTCGCAATTAAAGCAGTTCTTCCTGTCGTTTATCACAAGCACGTTTGTTTTTTGCATTTCCATAAACTCGCACTTTGCGTTTTTAGTGCCCGGAAGCACGCAGATTCCTTCTTTTCCGTCCTGCCTGCAGTCATCATTTGAGCTGCAAGCGGCAATAAAGTCTGCAACGTTTGATTTTTGTTGCGGTGCATTTCCCTTGAAGAGGGGATAAGAAAAATAGATAATTAAAGCAAGAACAATCAGGATTACAGTGTACTTAAAGAATTTGCCGCCCTTTTTTTCCTCAACGTATTCCGCTTTTGGCTTTTCAGAAGCGGTTTCTTCTGTTATTTTTTGCTCTGTTGCTTGGCTTTTGGGATAAAAATGCTCTTCAGGCTGGTCTTGAATTACAGGAAGCTTTATCTTTTTTGGCTCCTTTACTTCAGCCGCCTCGGAACTTTTTTGTTCTTGTTCATCCTGCTTTTCTGCAGCCTGCTGCGGTGCATTGTTCGGCCCATCTGGATGCGCCTGTATTTCATAGAGTTTCTTGGCTATTCTGTCCTTGCCTTTCTCAAACTCCTCTTTGCTTATGACCTCTGCTTCAAAGCTTTCTTTAAGAAATCTCAGTTCCTGCTCCAGCCTCTCTTTTTGTGTCTTATCGTCCATCAAAATCTTTGGATTGCAGAAGTAAGGTAATAGATAAATCTTTCTAATAATCATGAATATTTTTATTACTGTCGAGTTTCAATAAAAGCATTTATAATATCATATTGGAATACTTGCCCATGTATGATATCCTCATAGGCAGGAGCGAGGCTGAAAAAGAGAAGTACGGCACTCAAGGCTCGGTATTTCTTGGCAAGCATTATGTGAAAATGGGGCAGACGGTTTCATTGTCGAATAATGTTTATCTTGATGTTTCTAAATCACATATTGTTTTTGTCGTAGGAAAAAGGGGCAGCGGCAAGTCGTATAGCATGGGAGTCATTGCCGAAGGCATTTATGATCTGCCTGATGAAATCAAGAAAAATATTGCTGTGGTTATGTTAGATACTATGGGAATATATTGGACCATGAAATACCCCAACACCAAGGAAAAAGGGCTGCTGGATTTTTGGGAGCTTGAAGGCAAAGGCATAAATGTGAATATCTTCACTCCAGTAGGATTTTATGATAAATATAGGGAAAGAGGCATTCCTGCCGACTTTCCGTTTTCCGTCAAGACTAGTGAGATAAATGCTGAAGAATGGTGCATGATCTTCAATATTATTATAACCGAGCCCATTGGAATTCTGATTGAACGGGTCATCAATAATTTAAAGGAGGATAGTGCTGATTATGACATAAAGGATATAGTAATGGCAGTAGAAGCGGATGACAGATACGAGAGAAATATAAAAGATGCCGTCATAAACAGATTTTTAGTTGCTGAGAAATGGGGGCTGTTCAGCAAAGAGGGAACTTTAATCGAAGATATTGTCATACCCGGGCAGATTACTGTTTTGGACGTGAGCGCCTACACAACAACCAGCGGAGCTGAAAACCTAAGAAGTTTGGTTATCGGGCTGGTCTCTCAAAAATTGTTTGTTCAAAGAATGGTTGTGAGAAAGGCGGAGGAGGAGGCAGCGATCAGCGAAGAAATCCATTTTTTTGAGGAGGAAAAGGAAGAAAAAAAGGAGCCGATAGTGTGGCTTGTGATTGACGAAGCGCATGAATTTCTGCCGATTAAAGGAAGGACTCCGGCAACAGCGCCTTTGATTACAATACTTAGGGAAGGCAGGCAGCCGGGAATTTCTCTTGTTTTGGCATCGCAGCAGCCAGGCAAGATACACAGCGATGTAATCACCCAATCAGATATTGTCATTGCCCACAGGATAACCGCAAACGCCGATGTTCAGGCTTTGGGCGGCTTAATGCAGAGCTATATGCGGGAAGGGCTTGACAAGCAGCTTAATCTCCTGCCAACAGAGGAAGGGGCTGCAATTGTGTTTGACGACATAAATGAAAAGCTGTATCCAATGAGGGTAAGGCCAAGGTACACATGGCATGGCGGCTCTGCCCCCACTGCATTGCCGAAAGAGAAGAAAGTGTTTGAGATTTAATATATCCTAATATTAAAGCCTTCTAAAAAACTCAACCTTATTCAGCTGCAGCACCATCAAGGTCAGAATTACCGATACGGTTGTTATGAAGTAATACCCAAGCCCGATTGCTATTCCCACCCCCGAGACTGCCCAGATTGATGCCGCCGTTGTAAGGCCATGAACTTCGCTTTTAGAGCGGAAAATCGTGCCAGCTCCCAAAAATCCGATGCCGGTTGCTATGCCTGCTATAATTCTTGCCACCTCATATTGAAATGTTTCAAGTGTGACTAAAATAAACAACGCAGAGCCGAGTGCAACAAGCATGTGCGTTCTTACTCCAGCCGGTCTGTGAACAATCTCCCTTTCCAAGCCGATTAAGCCGCCCGCTATAACTGCAAAAATAAGACGAAGCAACACTTCAGCCTGTGATATCATTTTAAGATTTTCTTCCTATCCATTCTTAATGGCCAGTCGCTTGGCGCGTACGTCATGGATATTAAAGAAGCTACAAACATCAATGTAAAGAACAATACGAATGTAAAACCCCATGTCTTTGAATTTGGAAGAACGTAAAATGCAGAAATCAAGAAGCCCACAATGCTTGTAATCATGTAGCCTCCTGACAAAGGGGCCACATTAAACTGCTTTTCCATGATTAAACCTCCTTTTTATGCTCTTTAGTTTGCTTTTATTTAAACTTAACTGTTTGGTTGGGTGTAAAGTTAGTGGTTCCTAAACATCAAAAGTTTTTGAAATAATCTTCCGCCCACCAACTTTTTTTCGGCTTTTTCTTGTA
>CAZJBR010000066.1:1169-4326 GCA_964544435.1 uncultured Methanosarcinales archaeon | reverse complement strand
TTACTGACATTTTAGAAAATGGCGAAGAATTGCCGCAATCAAATCGGTATACAAAAAAGCAATTAATTGACATAGTGAATTTATATCCTTCCCCGAGTGGGAAAAAGCCAGAGGCCATTATAGCGTTTCCTTTATATTTTCAATTGCCTAACGCCACATACCATTAGCTTATAGTTCCATGTTTGACAATATTTATTAATCAATGTTTATTTCTCAGGGAGATGGATAGGATAAATGTAAGGGTATTGGTTGATAGAAGCAATTCAGACAAAACACTCCAATTAGACGACAATTCAATAGTCTCTGACCTATTAAAAGAATTAAAAATAAACCCAGTCACTGTTATAGTTTCAAGAAATAACGAGCTTGTTTTAGAAGATGAAAAATTAAGAGATGGTGATGAGATAAACATCTTGAGTGTAATATCAGGAGGTTGACTCGAGAAAAGGATTCTGTTAAATCTTCTCTGCCTTCCATAAATTTTGATTTTTGGCAATTTAAGAAACGCAATCTTTATATATAGAAAATAACTACTAAGGGATAGGTACAAATGAGAATAATAGTCTTTATAATGGTATTTGCAGTTTTGCTGAGCTCAATTTCATTAGCCGCAGGGCTTGAGATAACTGAAATAGATGTAAACGTTGATTATGATGAGGCTTACACCTACAGGATTGAAAACAGGGACAGGATAGATTCTGCTTCTGTGCCTGCGAGCAACAACACAAAGATAGGAGTGGATGTTTTGCCCGGCTCAAATGTTACGTTTACGGTGAGAGTGGAAAATACATTTAGCGGCGAAGACCCTGCAATAAGGGGGGTATTTACAAGAATTGTCATAGAGGAGATTGATGACGGCGCGGATTTGGAGGAGGACAGTCTGGACTTTGACCTGGAGCCCGGGGATGATATGAGAGAAGATGTAAAATTCAGCATTCCTCTTGATGTTGATGAGGGCACTTACAATGTTGTAATGGAAGCTGAAGGTGATGGCAAAAACGGCACATCATATTCAACAGAGCTCAACTTGAAGCTGGAAGTCAAGAAGCAGAGCCATGACATAAGAATCACAAGGGCAGATTTAAGCCCTAGCTTTGTGGACTGCAGCAGAAAAGCCCAGCTGACAGCGGATGTGACAAATGTTGGCAGTAATCCTGAAAGCGAATTAGCGCTGGAATTTAAATCCACAGCCCTTGGAATTAATTCTTATGACAAAAATATATTTTTGGAATCATCAAATGAAGCAAGCGACGAAGACATAATGCACACCAAGACTTTAAACGTAGAAGTGCCCTCATTCCTAAAAGCCGGAAAATTTCCGATCCTGATAAATCTTTACTGGAAGAATATTGTTTTGTTTGACCAAAAAAGCGTTGATTTGGTTGTGAGAGATTGCGCTGCAGGCGGAACTCCAGCTGCTGTGCCGGATGAAGAGCCAATCGAGCCAGAAATAATTGTGGAGGAACAGCCTGAAGAAACAGGCGAATCTGCAAAACAACGTCAGCAGGATGATATGATAATTGCCACAAAGGAGGTATCTGTTTTAAACTCCCCATTACTGCTGGCTGTTTTCTTGGGAGGTTTTGTAATAATGATACTTTTTTTGTTAATTATCTTAGGGTACTCCAGAGTTAAAAAAGCGCAATAGATTTAAATATCTTTGAGAACCCTTTGAAACTGGGTGGTTGCAGTTTTGAAAAAAAAGGCTGTTGCGATAATGATTTTTCTATTTGCAGCCGCATTGCCGCTAAAAGCTTACTCTGCAGTTATTATTAACGAAGTTCTGGCAAATGGGGTAAATGATCCTGATTCTGAATGGGTTGAGATTTACAACAGCGATGGCATTGATGCCAATCTGACAAGCTGGAAGATTTCAGAGACTTCAAGCAGCAATTTTACATTCAGCGCAATAGTGCCTGCCAAAGGATTTGTAATCCTGGCAGGAGATCCGGAAACGTTTAACTTGGCCTATCCAAAAGTAGGCTTAAGCGGGATTATGGTCGTTAACATAACAATAAGCAACTTTAATCTGGCAGACACAGGCGGAGAAGTGAAACTATATAATTCTTCAGGCAATTTGGCTGATTTTATGGCTTATGCGCAGCAGTCCGGCAAAACTTTTGAGAATGTGTCTATTGGAAGGTATCCTGACGGCGGCCAAAGCTTATTGAACCTTTCAACACCGACACCGGGAGCCAAAAACGACGCTCAGGCTCCAAAGCTGAATAAATGGATTAATCCGCCGGGCAATAATACAATGATGAGCGCTTTGGTTAATGTAAGCGTGAATATCACAGATGATGCTGCAGAAGTCAGCTCGGCAATTGTCAATTTTAACGGCACAAATTTCTTAATGGGCAATAGCGGCGACATATGGCGCTTTTTGTGGAACACCAGCATGAACAGCCAAAAAGCGTATAACCTAAGCATATCTTTTAACGACAGCTACGGGAAATCCGGAACAGCTTTTTTATTTAATATAAGCGTGAACAACAGCCCGTTCATAATATTTTTTTCACCGGCAAACCTTACCCAGAGAATAGAGGAAAACTCGACACTGATGTTTAGGGTGAATGCGTCTGATCCAGATGATGTTCTGCTCGACTCTTTTTGGATCGTAGACGGAATATCATTCAGCACGAACACAAATGAATTTGATTACACGCCAAGCTTCAATGACAACGGAACTCATGCTGTCAATTTTACAATAAAAGATTCGTCAAATGAGGCTTCTGTTGTTTGGAAAGTGATAGTGGCAAATATCAACAGAGCGCCCATATTGGGAAACATATCAAACAAGATAGTTGCTAAGAACACAAACTTAACCTTCAACATATCAGCTGAGGATTTTGACAACGACACACTGATTTTTTCAAGCAACAACTCAGCAATTTCAATATCAAAAATTAATAATTCGCTGGCGGCAGTTTTGTGGAAACCTACAAATCTTGACTTGGGAGACAATTATATAGAGTTCAGCGTTAGTGATGGAACTGCAACAGACTCACAAGCCATCATTATAACTGTTAATTCCAACGAAAACGCCCCGCCGTTGATTATTTCCAAACCAGTAACAAACGCAAAAGAAGGGGAGCTCTATACCTATGATGTTGATGCGCTTGATGATGACAATGATGTTATAATCTATTCTGTCAGC
>CAZJBR010000066.1:669-1159 GCA_964544435.1 uncultured Methanosarcinales archaeon | reverse complement strand
ATTTATCCCGTCTTCTATTGGCGCATTCAGGGTTGATGTCAGCGCAACAGACTTGACAGACACAGCCAGCCAGCCATACAATCTCACAATTGGAAAGGGCAACCCGTTAAAGATTTCTGACGCAGAAATAAAAATAGACGGCAGAAAAAGCGGCATTTCCAGCAGCAATGGCAAGATAAGAAGGGAAGCAAGGCCAGGCTCTAGCGTAGAACTCAAAATAAAGGTAAAAAACTATTTTTCTAAGGAAGAGGGCGTAAGTATCGAAGACATTCGTGCAACGGCAACCCTTGAAGGCATTGACGATGGCGACGATATCGAAGAAGAGTCAAATGAATTTGACTTAAAGCCCCAGCGCGATAAAACCACAAAGCTCAAGTTTGATATTCCGTTAAACGTTGACGAAGACAGCTATGATGTTTTAGTGGAAGTGGAAGGAGATGATGAGAAAGGCGCAAGCTATAGAGCTGATATTAACCTGGAGCTTGAGGTC
>CAZJBR010000066.1:0-659 GCA_964544435.1 uncultured Methanosarcinales archaeon | reverse complement strand
TGTTAAATCCGGCTTAATCCCGAACATAATAAGCTGCAGCAGGCTCTTAAGCGCAAATTATGAAGTTATAAATATCGGGCAGGAGGACGAGGAGAATGCTATTTTGGAAATAAGCAGCAAAGAGCTGGGGCTAAACTTTATCCAAAAAGGCATCTTCATCAAGAAGGGGGCAGAGGATAACAAATTTTCTAAATCCGTAAAATTCAGATTCAGCGGCAAGATTGAAAAAGGCGCTTATCCCATAACTGCAAGAGTCTACTCGGATAATGGAAAGGTTCAGGACACAAAAACAGCCGAGTTAAAAATTTATGACTGCGTTAAAGCGAAATAAACGGTCACCATTAGTTATAGGAGTTATGATTAAGGAGTCAATATTAATTTTCCAGCTTCTATCTTCCATTCTAATTTTTGGCCTTCTTTTAAGTTTTCAGCTTCCATTATTGGCTGCGGCACTGTAACAACATTGCTTTTTCCTACTTTCCTTAACTTAACTGTAAGAAGATTCTTGCTTCTTGCTCTTTCCATTTCCAATGCTTTTTGCGCATCTGCTGGATTTATAATTTCCTCATTGCATTTACTGCATTTCCATCCTCTTACTTTTATCCCTTTCCATTCTGTCCTTATCTTTTCCATCTTTCCGCCGCATTCGCATTTCAGCT
>CAZJBR010000065.1:0-4333 GCA_964544435.1 uncultured Methanosarcinales archaeon | reverse complement strand
TTGACGTCTCTTTTCATAACTGCCATTTTATTTCTGAAGGTTTTCCCTGTACCTCCTTATGCCTATCTCGGCCAAAAACAGTGCCAAAGCCATAATGGCAAAAGGCCATCTGTAATCTGTGCTTTCAATTTTTATTCTTTTCGATTTCGCCTTGACAAATTCTATGATTCCATTTATATCAGAGGGATCAAAAATCTTTCCCCCCGTCTTATCAACCAAAGTGGTGAACTCGCTGTTAATTCCAAGGTTTGCGTACTCGTCATTGTAATTTACGGCAAATGTGGCTCCTAAGATCTCTTTATAGCCGGTGTCTTTTGGGGTGTATGCTGATGAATATAAGTTAGTGTCTATTTTGGCAAATGTTTGCCCGGAAGCCTGCGGCATTTCCCTTGACACGACATTAACACTTGTGGATCTGCCGACTACAGTATCCCTGACTGTGACATCATATGCCTGCTTTCTTCCCAAATCGCCGATTGCCCAGTTTATCCCCTTCGTCAGCATCTTTGAATTTTGTTTATTCAGCAAGTCGCCTGCCCATTTCAAGCCGTCATCAGTCGCTAGGCTTACGACCCTTCCAAGCCCGAAGCGCCACACAACAAGCACAGGAATATTTTTATGTGTTGTGACAAGCATTCTTGCGGCAGGCTTCGGAACGCCATAGTTGTAGCCCGAGATGGTTGCATGCAGATCTTCCATGCCAAGTGTTATGAAATGCGTCGTATCAATTGCCACAAGCGTGTTGTAGAATTCCTCGCCTTTGGTTTCATCCTGGTCGCCGAACTGCACTTTCAGCTTATTGGAAACATCAGCCTTGTAATAAACCCCGCTGCCAAGTGCCGCCATATTGGCCAAAAAAAGGTTGTTATCTGTCGCCATGCTGTCAGTTTCAGTGCCGACCCCAACAACAAATACCTTTGTGCCAAGAGTATTAATGCGCCTAACAGACTCAAGAGTATCCTCCCGCAGTTTTTGGTATGTTGTTTTCCCATCGCTGATGAAAATGATGTTTTTGCTTCCTCCAACTTTGCCAAGCATCTGGAATCCGCCCTGAATGCCGACATCAAAGCATGACTGCCCGTCAAATTTCTCGCTCAGGCTGTCAACAACGCTTAATGCCAATGCCTTCTCTACTGCAATGTAGTCTTCAGTGCCCTGTGAGATGTCAATTACAATGACAATGTTTATGTCGCTTTTATTCTGCTCTTCCCCCGCGCCTATTTTTATCGGAAGCAGAGTTTCGATAAGAGTGCCTTTATAGCCACCCCTATCAAATGACTTCTCGCCCCCTATGAACACAAGCCCATTCCCGTCTGAAACATAGTCGCTCAATTTTCCTATTGACGGATTTATTTTTGAGCCTCGTATGTCATTGATGATAACCCCCATATAGCTGGAGAAGTCTGCAGGCAGTGAGTCTTTCACATCAAGCTCGTATATCTTGCCCAGCTCCTGCGCCAGCGGTGAATTTTTTTCCGTGACGTAAAGCAATTTCGGCCTCGGGACGATTTTCACGCTTTTGTAGAAAACATTGTTGTTTTGGAAGTGATCATCAGAGCCGACATCAAGAAGCTTGGCTGTAAGCTTGTGGTACTCACCTTCTGGAAATTTTTTTGAGAAAGTAAACATCCTGGATGTGCTGCCCTCCTCTTCCAACACTAAGTTTGTGTCGTCATAAGTGACTTGCAGCGTATAGGGTATTCCTTTTCCAACGACTGACACCCTGACAACAAAATCCCCTTCAGTGTCCTTAATCAGCTCAGGCGGACCGTCTATTACAACTCCAACGTCGCTCTTTAAAGGTTCCATCTTTAATGTGCTCACGGACGAATTTATATTCGATGCAAAAAGTATTATGTCGCCAAGCAGCTTGCCTTCGTTGTTCACCCCATCCGTAATAACCATAACATTATCATCGCCTTCTATGTTGTTCAGTATGCCGTTGCCTATCGCAGACTGATCTCCGCCTGCAATTGTCCTCATTTCAACTGGTATAGTGCCTTCAAGTTTTTTATACAAATCGTAAGCCATATTCGGGCTGTACAGCGCCATTGAACTTGAATTGTCTACCAGTATTGCAAGATGCGGGTTGCCCGGCACGGTTCTGCTCTCCAGCATGAAAGGCGATGCAATCGCAATCATCAAGAAAATAATGGCAGCGCTTCTCAAAATTAAGACTATCCTTCTGTCTGTTTTTTTTGATTTGAGGTAAGCCTCAAGCTCAAACCTGTTGTTGAACTTCACGAATGTCTTTCTGGTAAACCAGAAGAGAAGCAGGAGAACTGGAATGATGGATATAAGAACATAGGAATATTTTACGCAGTACTTTGAAATGCAGTAAATCCTTGAGTAGTCCGGAATTATAAATGCCATTTTTCTGTTTTAAATTTTTAATATTTTTTATATGTTGTTATACAGATTTTTTATTTAATTTATTCAATGTTTTTTTATTATCCATTACATTATATGTCGCCCCTCCTCTTGATGTAAAAAAACTCTGCCAGCATAAACAAAAGCACAGACAGCAAGATTATCAGCTCAAGATTGAAATCGTGCTCTTTGCTTTCCCTGCTAAGCAGACTCTCGCGCTCCTTCTGGCTTTCGACCTTCGACGGCAAGCTTATGTCCGATTCTTTTTCATCGAGGAGGTTAACTGCATATTTCTTGTTGTCGTATTCGTAGATGCCTACTTCGTCCATCAAAAGCTTAGAGGTTGTCAGGCTGGAAGATGGGGTTTTTATTTTCTGTTCTCCGATGGTTGCAATCTTTCCTGTCTTGTAATTAAAGTCCTTTATATCCTCTGTGCCTATCATGAAGTTAATCAGGGAATTCCAAAAGATGGGGTAGGACGGCAGAGTCTTAAAGTCGCTTGTTTCATCCAAAATTCCGTAATAAACAATCTTGCCTTTTTTTCTCTCGCCATAAACTATAAGCGGAGTTTTGTCATCCGCGGCAGCAAATATTATAGAGCCTTTTTTGGCTTCGGCGCCGAAATAAGAAGATGTTGTTGTAAAGCATTTCTCATTTTCAAACTGCTTTGTTATCTGATTTATTGTTTCTATGCACGCTTTTGTCGGCTTGTTAATTTTGTTTTTTAATTCAACAATCGGAAGATCCTTCATATTCAGCTCATTTAAATCGTTTTGAGCCGCTATTACAAGATTGCCTCCTTCATTCACGTAATCTTCAATATCCTCAAATGTCCCCGGCACAAGCTCGCTCTTTTTGATATTGTACAGGATTATGATATCCTGCCCGTACGGGTCTATCTTCTCTTTCTTCGTGGTTATGGTAAGCACCGGCGGATTTACAACACTCAGCTCCACGTCCTTGGCCGCCCCAAGTGCAAGCTCCAAATTGCTTAATTTGGCATTTGTCACAAGCAACACGGAATTCTTTATCTTTGGCGGGGTTGCGATGTAGGCAATGTCATCAGCATTTAAGTCATCTTTTGGCTCAAGCTCAACCCTTGAGGTGCCCGCTGGCGTTTCAAAGATAAAGTTCTCAATGGAATTTGGGGCGATATTGACTTTAGTGTCTGCAATTGTTTTGTCGTCCTTGACAATCTTTATTGTTCTTTGCACAGCCTCTTCATTAAAATTTTTAACATAAACTTTTGTGTTGTACTTAGTAACCTCAAGCTTTATGATGCCAACGTTTTTTGCATCGTTTGAAACGTCAACAAAATCTATCAGCTTGTCTTCAGATGACAATGCTGTCCTAACAACTTCTATATCCGGCCCTTCGGTGGAAAGAAAGTCGCTGAAAACTACTATTCTTCCGGGCTTGTCCCCCAGAATGTCTTTCGCGAGGAGCAAAGCGTCTCCAATGTTTGTAGTTGTCGCCCTAGGCTTGATTTTTGATAGCACATCAAGCGCTATCTTGTCATTCTCGTTTTCGAGTACAATCAGCGGGATGTTCTCAGCCATAATTATGCTGTTTTTTCCGCTCACTGCTTTTTTTGCCAGAGAAGCAGCATCATCGAATCTCGAAATGCCATTTTCTTTTGCCTGCATAGACGCGCTCACGTCCAAAATAATAACTGTGTTTTCAAGCGTAACATCATATTTCAGCTTTACAAATGGCGCTGCCGCAACTGCAGCGAGTCCCAAAATTGAAAGAAGCTGCAGAAGGAATAGCAGATTTGTCATGAGCTTCTGCAAAAAGGAGTATTGCTTTGACCTCTTCTTGTCCTGCATTATGAACATCAAAGAGGGAATCACCCTGTCCTGGGGCTTTGGCCTTCTCATATAGATGATAATAAATGCAATAACAGCTGTCAGCGCCCACAATCCGAAAGGCCTTTGAAAAGGTAAGCTCACCATTTTTTATC
>CAZJBR010000064.1:0-4385 GCA_964544435.1 uncultured Methanosarcinales archaeon | reverse complement strand
AAAAACACTTTGCAGAAGATAGCAAAATCTCTTTTTGTAGACGAAAAGCTGATAAACGAATTAGTGAAGGACATCCAGAGGGCTTTGCTTCAGGCTGATGTCAATGTAAAGCTTGTCTTTGATTTAACCGAGAAGATAAAGAAAAGGGCCTTGAACGAGGAATCTCCAAAAGGGCTGACAAAAAAAGAGCAGCTGATAAACATTGTCTATGACGAATTGGTTAATTTCCTGGGCAAAGAGCAGCACAGGATAGAAGTAAAGCAAAAGCCGTTCAAGATAATGCTTGTCGGATTGTTTGGCTCGGGAAAAACAACAACATCAGGAAAGCTTGCAAAATTCTACACAAAAAGGGGCTTCAAGGTTGCGTTAATCGGATTGGATGTCCACAGACCTGCCGCAATGGAGCAGATTGAACAGGTTGGAAAGCACGCAAATATCAGGGTATTCTTGGACAAAAAAACAAAAGACCCTATAGAGATATGGGAGAAATTCAAAGAAGAATACAGAGATTTCGACGTTTTGATAATTGATACCTCGGGAAGGGATGCCCTAAGCCATGACTTGATAGCTGAAATAGAGGAAGTCAATAAAGAAATCCGACCAAATGAGAATTTGCTTGTCATTTCTGCCGATATAGGCCAGGCTGCGCAAAAGCAGGCAGAGCAGTTTCATAAAAGCTGCGGCATAACTGGAGTTGTTGTTTCAAAAATGGACGGCACTGCAAAAGGAGGGGGGGCATTGACTGCCTGTTCTGTTTCAGGAGCGCCGATAAAGTTCATAGGGATTGGAGAAAAGATTGACGATTTGGAGCAGTTTAATCCGCAGGGTTTTGTTGGCAGGATGCTTGGCATGGGTGATCTGGAAACCCTGCTGGAGAAAGCAAAAGATGTGATAAAGGCAGAGGACGCAGAAGATTTGGGCAAGAGATTTCTGAAAGGAGAATTCAATTTGATTGACTTGTACGAGCAAATGGAGGCTATGTCAAAAATGGGCCCTTTGAGCAGCATTGTTGAGATGATTCCCGGCTTTGGGCAGTTAAAGCTGCCGAAAGAGATGCTTCAGACTCAGGAGGGAAAATTAAAAAAATGGAAAATTGCAATGAACAGCTTCACCAAAAAAGAGCTTGAAGATCCAGAAATTGTTGATTCAAGCAGGATAGAGCGCATTTCCAGAGGCTCTGGAATTCCAATAAATGAAATAAGGGAATTGTTAAAGCAGTACAGGCAGTCTAAAAAGATGGTCAAGATGTTCAAGGGCAGCAAAGGTGACATGGGCAAGTTCATGAAGAAGTTCGGCGGCAGGATGCCTATGGGCAGTTGAATAATGTACTCAATTCTGTTAAATAATCAAAAAATTATTGATCGGAGAAATTTCTTGCAATCTCTTCTAATAAGTTGATGGCATTTGTAAGAGCCTCTCTACTTTCAGTATTTCCTACATATAGTTCTGCACTTGCAACAATACCTCGCAAACCCCTTATTTCATCTTTGGTAATGTAAGCAATGTCTCTTCTTAAGGATTCATCTGCCATTTGAGGAGAATAGTTACTTACCCATTCATGATATTGTTTAAGAGAATTAAAAACCGAAACATTTAAATAGTTACAAATATATACAATTGTAACTATGAAAGTAATAACTGCAAGAATTGAGGAAAAGCATTTTGAAGACTTGAAGATAATAGAAAAGGAAGAGCAGACTGAAAGGGCTGAAGTAATGAGGAAACTGCTAGCTAATGCGATAAAAGAATGGAAAATCAAGAGAGCCCTAGGATTGCTTAAAGAGCGCAAGGCGACAATGAGAAAAGCTGCCAAATTTGCTGATGTGTCTTATGCAGAGATGATGGACTTAGCCTCAAAAGCAGACATAGACGTCGGATATTCGTTAAATGAATTGAGAAAAGATCTGGCATAAAATGACCGTTGTTGATTCTTCTGTTTTGATTCTTTTAAGCAGAATCGATAGATTGTCCCTGCTTAAAAGGTATTTTGGAAAGGCTGCAATAACGCCGGATATCTATGATGAAATTAAAAAAGGCTTAGGCGCCAATGAAATCGAAAAAGCTTGCGAAGAATGGATTAAAATCGAGAAGCCAAATGATTCAAAAGACATTGAAAATATAAGTAAATTAGAGGGTATAGAAAAAGCAGATGCTTCAATTATTGTATTGGCAAAAGAAAGACAGTATATTTTACTTTCAAATGATTACGCCTTGATAATGGTTGCCCGAAGCAAGGGCATTGAAAGCTGGTGGCTGACAACATTTCTTTTACGCTGCCTAAAGAAAAAAATAATTGCGAAGAATGAAACAAAGCGAATTTTACTTAATCTAATAGAAGCTGGAATGAGGCTTGATAATGTTGTTTATGCAGCAATTCTAAAAGAGATAGATGATATATGAAATATACATTCACTCCAAAAACCTTGTGTCAAACTTATCATACCACTCCCTCTTTTCTATTTCATTAAGCAGGTTTGAAAATCCAAATGTTGATGCGCTGCCATAAATCTCGATTTTCCTGTCATATCCTTCCTTCAATGCGTAATACGCGCATATCTTGAATCCTGCAGAACTGTCGCTCATAAGCTCGGCTGGATGGTAGATTAATTCAACCATTCTACTTGCCCTGTCATAAACTGCTGCAATTGTGCTTGTGCCGCTGTCCACATCAAGATAAGAAATGTAAACTTTGTCCAGCAGCGAGTCAAGGAATGCCGAGAATTTTTCAGCGTCGCTTATCTCAATTTGGTTGAAGTGTGTCCTGCCCACAGCCTTTAAGCCCGGAATTCTGGAAGCAGAGTTTGCAAAAAAATCATGTATGCCGCTTTCCTTCAGGAAAAGCCTTGTTTTATAATAGTCTATGGACTTTCTTGTTTTTAGTTTTATTCCCTTGTATTTTTTATTGAACTGTTCTATTAACTTTTCAAACTTTGGAATTAGAGTGTCCAAGTCATGCTGCGCCTCGCCATAATACCTGTCAATTTCCGCTCCAACCTTTATCATCTGCATAAAGTCCTTCTTGAATTGGCTTATGTCTAAAGGGTTTAATCCGGATAGAATATCATGGTTAGCCATGGCTGAATTGTTTGAAAGGGATTATTTAAATGTTTGTGATACCTTTATATAATTCTTAATTTATCTGTTACTTATGAAAGTTATCGCAGACCTGCAGATTCACTCAAGGTTCAGCAGGGCAACAAGCATCAACTTGAATCTTTCGAATCTCGAAAAATACGCAAAGCTAAAAGGCCTGAATCTGCTCGGAACAGGAGACTTTACGCATCCTAAATGGCTTGCTGAACTGAAAGACGAGTTGAAAGAAGACGGCTCTGGAGTCTTGACTTCCAAATCGGGATTTCATTTTGTATTGCAGGGAGAAATCTCAAATATGTATACCCAGGACGGCAAGGGAAGAAGAATTCATACTCTGCTTCTTGCAAAAGATTTTGAGATTGTTGAGCAGATAAATAAATCCTTATCAAAGAAAGGAAGGCTGGATTACGACGGCAGGCCAATTTTTGGTTTTTCCTGCATTGAATTAGTGGAAATGATGAAAGAGATTGATGATTCAATTGAGATAGTGCCAGCCCATGCATGGACTCCGTGGTTCGGGCTGTTCGGCTCAATGACCGGCTTTAATTCTGTGGAAGAATGTTTCAAAGACCAGTCAAAGCACATTTATGCAATTGAAACAGGCTTAAGCTCTGATCCAGCGATGAACTGGAGAATTTCATCGCTTGACCGGTACACTTTGCTCAGCAGCTCTGATGCTCACTCATTCTGGCCATGGCGCCTTGGAAGAGAATGCAATATATTCGACATTGATTGGAGTTATGATGATTTATTGAATGCGATAAGAAAAAGAAAAGGCTTTGTTGAAACAATTGAAATGTGGCCGCATGAAGGCAAGTATCACTATTCCGGGCACAGGGCATGCAAAGTTTGTTTGTCCCCAAAAGAATCATTAAAATTAAAGGATATATGCCCTGTATGTAAGAAAAAATTAACAGTAGGAGTAGCTGAAAGGGTGGAAGAGCTTGCTGACAGGCCTGAAGGATTTGTGCCAAAGCACGCAATTACCTTCAAGAATATCATACCCCTTTCTGAAGTGGTTGCCGGCACTATCGGCGACAAGGTTGAATCAAAAAAAGTGTGGGAAGAGTATTATAAATTAATCAGGGTCTTTGGCAATGAGTTAAATGTCATCCTTGATTCGGAAGAGTCAGAACTGAAAAAAGCGACAACAGAGAAAATTGCCGAAAACATCATAAGAAACAGGCTCCAGAAGATTCCCTTTAAGCCGGGCTATGACGGCGTGTACGGAGTGCCGATGTTTGAAGGGGAAGAATCAGTAAAATATAAAGAAGATGTTTATGAGACAAAAG
>CAZJBR010000063.1:0-4390 GCA_964544435.1 uncultured Methanosarcinales archaeon | reverse complement strand
GAGGTGATTATTTTGGAGAAAAAAACTGCGCACAAGCTGACTGGGCTTGTTATCTTGGTTCTAGGCATATTGTTTTTTCTGAGGGACATAGATCCTGTGAGGCTTAATTTTATAGGCAACACAAGCGGATGGACCATTATCATAGTCTTGGTTGGCGCTAGTTTATTGGCCGGCGGTGTTGAGATTTCAAAGCTGGCAGAAGCCAAGTCAGGTAAATCGAGAACCAAGACCAGAATGTAAGTTTAAGTAAATTACATGCCTTTTTTCTTTCTTATTTTTGATTCAATCTCTGGTATTCCAAGGTCTAATTTACCTTTACTTAAATTTTCCCGGGCTGTTGCGGCTATTTTCTCATAGTTTTTCCTTATTTTAACTAACTCCTCCTCTGAAAGTTCTTCAATGTCAAGCAGCGCGTTATGGGCATTTTCCGTGGCTCTTATCAATTCATCAAGCTTCAACTGGATTGCCACTGTATCTCTGTTTTGTGTGCTTTGTATCAAGAACACCATCAAGAATGTGATGATTGTGGTGGTTGTGTTGATTACAAGCTGCCAGGTATCGCTGAATCCAAAAAATGGGCCAGTAATCACCCAGACGAGTATGAAAAACACAGCTAATGCGAAAGTGGCAGGCTGGCCGGTTATGTGGGCGATGTAACTGGCGAATTTAACAAAGGGATTTCTTTTCATCAGCTGCCCAGAGTTTGCTCGGAATAAATATTTTTTGGTTTTTTAAAGAATAAAAAATTATGTTTTAAGATAAAGTTGGGGTCAGCAAAATTGCCAACCCCGAATCCCCACGGCCGGATTTGAACCAGCGACCTCCCGGGAGCTGCGTGCTGTTTTATCTTCATCCTGTGCATAATGCATAGTCGAAAAATGATTTCTCTACAGCCGAGCGCTCCACCAGATTGAGCTACGTGGGGATAAAAATTGATAGAAATTGTTAATTTATAAATTTATTCAATGTTTTTTATTTGTAATTGGATGTTTTATTAATTTATGTTGAATGGGTTCGTAATTGAAAAATAACCTAACCGCCCATGCTTACCCTGTTAGAATTGCTTATGACAACCCTGTCGCCTATCTTGCACCTTGCGTTTGCAGCAGGCAGGTTGAATTCCCCCAATATCGGAAGCCTTGACTTCATCTTGTATGAAAGTACCCTCTCATCGCCGGGCTCCAATGCCTCTATCATCCATTTTATCAGCATTCCTTTTTTCGGGTGCTGGAGCACAGAATGGGGCTGCACAGAGCCTATTGAAATCTCTTTTTCAACATGAGCAATGTGTGAAAGATTGTCTAGAACTTCTATGTTGGTTATTTGGTTTGCGCTGCGGTTCTTTACCCTTACAACAATTTTTGCTTCTGAAATGCCGCCCTCGGTAGTTCCTATATTTGCTATGCTTTTCCTCACAATAATCGGGCTTCTAAAGACAAAATAAAGGACAAGGGAAATGATTACAAGCACGGCAACTACGACAATCGGCCTATAATTTTCAGTTGTATAGGCTTCCATTTTTCTGTCGTTGTCAAGCTTAACCTGCCACAATAAGTACATCTTGTCATTCTCTTTTACCGTATCTGCCCTGGGATTAGTAGACAAAAATAGGTTCTTAAGCAGGCTTGTCTCAATCTTGATGACCCCCTTATGGTCAGGATTGTTTGAAATTACCCGGGTGCCCTTCCTTATTTTCAAAAAGGATTCGTCTTTTGGAAGCGCCTCTTGTGTAGAGTACTCTGTTATCTCGTACCCAGTTACAATCGGGTTTACAATCAGCCTCTCGTCTTTGAATACCGCAACAATCATCTGGCCCAGCTGCGGAGGAGTCATATCTTCAAGCTTTTTCTTTATTTCGACTGATTTTTCTTCCCTCGGTCCAAGAGGGATATAAATTTTGTCTTTGAAAAGATTGCTTTCTATTTTGATTGTGAGGTTCGGGTAGTTTAACACATTTTGGTTATTCATGTCAATCTTAATCGTAAATTCCTCCCTTGGGTCAATCTTCTCAGGAACAATGAATGTGCTCGTCAAAACAGTCGGAATATAGCCGCCAATCAACGGCTCTGTTGACTTGATGCCTATTGTTATAGGAACTTTTTGCTCTTGGCCCGTAGACTCAAGAACCACTCCAACAGCAAGCGTGTAAGTGTCAACTGAGGTAATGTATAGCGGATGAACAAAAATTCTTATCGAGGCAGAGCTCTGGGCAGGCACATTCAATGTTATGGGATTTTGCAAAGGTTCCGTGTACATGTCCCAAAAAGGATATCCAGCCTTTTTTATTATGTATTCCTGATCAGTATCAAGGTTGTTTTCAATGGAAAAATCAAATTCAGCAGTTTCATCTACCACAATCTTGTCCTTTATCGGGGTAACCTTCACATCAAAAGACGCTGCATTAGCAAGATTAATCAGTAGAAGGAACACGCCCAAAATCAGTGTTAAGAATTTGCTTATTTTTGCCATTAAACACCATCTTTTACGGGCTTTTAACTGAATTACTTATATATAAATCTTTCCTATCAGACAGCGAGCATAGAAACCTTTATATATTATTGAAGTCAGAAAAATTTTCATGAATCCTGATGATTTTATCCACAATGCTGAAGCCCCAACGCCGATTGTTTACATCCAATACAAGGGTATTTTGGACATGCAGGACATTTACGAAACTATCGCCGATTTTTTCAGGAAGAAAAAATTCAAGCTTTATGAAAAGCAGCAGAGGCTCAGAAGGCCAAGCGCTTTTGGGGCGGAGCTTTTGTATTCTTTTGAGGCGAGAAGAAAGGTAGAGGACTATTACGAATGGGTTGTGAATATCAACATGGAAACATTTGACTTTAAGGAGATAGATGTTGTCTTAAAAGATGGAACCAAGAAGAAGATGATTAAGGGCAGGATTTGGGTGCAGCTTTACGGCACTTGCGTAACAGATTACGAAAAGATATGGGAAAAGAGCGCCTTTTTGGCGCATTTAAAGAGCTTTTACAATAAGTATGTAATAAGAAAGAGGTTTGAAGGAGTTTGGTGGGACGAGCTTTATTACAAAATAGTTTTAAGGCTGCATGCGCTCCTGAAGGAAAGGCTGAAGATGGTATCAGAAGGGTACGAACACAGGCATTTTTCAGGCGTGCACTAAAAAAGAGGTTGTAATTTCGAATGGGCCATTTAAAAATAGTCGTAGACCATGAAAAGATAGACTACAGCGGACCTGTGAATGTAAGCGACTTGTTGAGGATGATTGAAAATTTTCTTTTTGAGCGCGGCTTTGACAAGAGGCAGGACAAGGATTTCGAGCAGCACACCAATCATGGAAAATCCATAGAATGGCAGATTTCTCCATGGAAAAAGATAACTGACTACATAAGGTATATAGTCAAAGTCAGGGTTCTTGGCTACGACATACTGAAAACAGACATTGTGAGCAACGGCAAGAAATCCAGGATTGACAGCGCAAGAATTATAATTGTGATTGACGGGTTCATGGAGTATGATTATGACAGTTACTGGGATGACAAGCCGCTTTTGTTTTTTTTGAGGACAATCTATGATTATTTTATTTTCAAGGCTTATACCGAAAGGTTCGAGCAGCGGCTTGCCCATGACATAAATCATCTCCACCATAATATAGAAAAATTCCTGAACCTATACGGGCATTACACGGTTATTTCAAAGCCGGCTTAGTGATATTCATGGCAGAAAAGAAACAGGTGCTTTACGATTTAAGAACAGCTTATAATGGTCCCTTCATAGTTGAGGATTTCTATGCCGAAGTCGACAGCTGGATAAAGGAAAACGGCTTTGAGAAGGAGCCTAAAAAGAAGAGCGAGCATGTGACAAAAAACGGCAAGCGAATCGAGTGGATTATTGAAGCCCACAGGCATCTGGATGATTTGCACCACGGCGTTATTGTATTAATGGCGCTGCTCGACAACGTTAAGGAAGTTAATATAAAAAAAGACGGCAAAAAAATAAGGATAAATAACGGCGATGTGCTGATAAACATAGACGGCTGGATCAATTCCCACATTCACGGCAGCTTTTACCAGGTCAAGCCTATATATTATTTCATAAGGACTTTGATTGATAAGTTTGTGTACAATTTCTGGTCAGATAAGTATGACGGCACAGTCGCATCTGACTGCCATTCCTTGTTTAAGAGAATAAGGGCTTTCTTCAAGGTGCAGAAATTCAAGTATGAATAAGATATAACATTGAACTTCTAATAACAATCAGTAAAATTCTTTAAAAAACTAAAAAAAGACAATCATAACATTTAAATATAATTCTCATAACCAAAATACTGCCAGGCATTTTGCGGGGGTAATTCCTAAGCATTTGTTTTGGAATCCTTAGAGCGAAGCCTGGTCAAACGCGCAGGACTCAG
>CAZJBR010000062.1:0-4412 GCA_964544435.1 uncultured Methanosarcinales archaeon | reverse complement strand
GTATGCTGAAAGGTTTTACAGGCTATTCTATGACGGCCACTTCCTGCCGGGAGGAAGGGTTATAGCAGGAGCAGGGGACTTGTATAGGCTTAAAACATTGGCAAACTGCTTTGTTTCTTTGATAAGTGAAGACAACATTGAAAGCATATACAATTCAGCCTACGAATGCGCAAGAACTTATTCATATGGGGGGGGAATTGGAGTTGACATATCTGTTCTAAGGCCAAAGGACAGCATTGTGCACAATGCAGCTGACTCTTCCACAGGCAGCGTTTCGTTCATGGAGCTGTTCTCATTGACAACAGGCTTAATAGGCCAGTCTGGAAGAAGAGGGGCCCTGATGCTCACAATTGATGTCAAGCATCCCGACAGCCCTGTTTTCGTAAATGTAAAAAAAATTCCTAACTGGGTCACGAGCCAGATAGTTGAGCAGTGCAAGTGGTCAGGCCAGTTCAATGAAGCTCAATTAAAGGAGATACAAAGGCAGGTAAGAGAGAATACCCAGGTACGGTTTGCAAACATAAGCCTAAAAGTCTCTGACGAATTCATGCAGGCTGTTGAAGAGCACAAGACTTACGGCTCTGAAAAAATCCTTGTTTATGAAAAGGATAAGTCTATTTCAAGCTTAGGAGTTCCGCAGACAGGCACTGTGCATTATTCTTTTGGGATTCCGTCAAAGCCAATTGAAAAATACAGTTTACTGGCATCTTTTGACAATGCAGACGAACTCAACAGATTCCTCTCCAATAGGGGGGCGGAACAGACCAAGGAAATTGAATTGAGAAACCAAAGCTACAGGGACATGTTCGGAGATATGATACTGAAGCAAAGCGACGATGACAAAGAACTGGCAGTTAAGTATGCGGGCGATTTCATGCTTTATTTTAATTCCCCTGAAACTGGGGAAATCAAGCGGTTAGTGAAAGCTCATGAGTTGTGGAACACTTTTATTGATGGCAACTACAAGACGGCAGAGCCCGGACTTATTTTCTGGACAACGATGAGCAAGTATTCCCCCTCAAATTACGTAGGCAGGCCAATATCAAGCACAAATCCATGCGCGGAGGTGCCTCTTGAGGATGGAGGAGCGTGCAACCTGGGCTCAATCAATTTATCAAGATTTGTTATTGACGGCTATACTCCAGATGCAAGGATTGACTGGAACGGCATAAGGGAAGCAGCAATACTTGCCATAAGATTCCTTGACAATGTTGTTACGTGGAATGAAACACTAAACCCCTTAGAAAAGCAGAGAAAAGCAGCCTATGAAACAAGAAGGCTTGGTTTGGGAATAATGGGCATTGCGGATATGCTCAACCAGCTCGGGATTGGTTACGATAGTGATGAAGCTTTGGAAATACTCGAAAAGGTTGCAAAGCTGTTTGCAAATTCCTCCTACCAAGCGTCTGCATTGCTTGCAGAAGAAAAAGGCTCTTCGCCGATTTTTGAGTATGAATCCTACAGCAGAGGTGCTTTTTTCAGGGAAGTGCTTGATGATGAGACAAAAGAGCTTATAAGAAACAAGGGCTTGAGGAATATTGCGCTGCTTTCAATTGCCCCTACAGGCACAATCTCAAGCATTGTGCTTGGATACGCTCTTGGCAGCAAGAATTTCATAGGTGTGAGCGGCGGAGTTGAGCCGATATTTGCTTTGTACTATACAAGGCGCTCTGAAAGCTTCGGCAACCAGATGTTCAAGGTGTTCCACTCAACAGTCGATGCGTACATCCAAAAATACAAGCTTCAAGACAAAGTGCAGAACACAAGAGATGTAGAAGACTTAAAACAAGTGCTGCCGACCCATTTCTTCAGGACAGCACATTTCATAGAGCCGGGCAAGAGAGTGCTTATTCAGGGCTTGTGGCAAAAGTATATTGACCACAGCATTTCCTCTACCGTAAATTTGCCTCCGGATATTGAGCCTGAAGTGATATCAAACATTTACTTTGACGCATGGCGCAAAGGCATCAAAGGAATAACAGTCTACAGGGAGGGCTCACGCTACCCGATTTTAAGCACTGAAGGCAAAATGTCAGATTTCGACCTTGTGAAGACAAAGAAATTCATGATACAGATTAACGGAGAGGCTGCTGAGAAAAGCGGAGACGACATTTTAATGCTGCCCAATAACAAGCTTACAACTGTGTACCATGCATTGAAATACAAGATGCTCCACAAGGAAGGAGATATTTACAAGCTGGGAATAGTTGTTGCCAGTGTTGCCAATGGAAGCGGCAAGACAGTTCTCTCACCGGAACAGGAGCTTGATCTGAGCGAGTGCCCCGCATGCAAGCAGAAAACTTTGAAGATGGAAGGGGGATGCAGCGCCTGCATAAATGAGGAATGCGGATTTGGGGAATGCAGCACTTAACAAAAATGGAAGCTCAAAAACAAAGGCCAAAGCCAAAGAATTGCCCTGAATGCGGAACGGCCCTTGTAGAGAAAAACGGCTGTTTTGACTGCCCAAAATGCGGCTGGGGCATATGTGTGTAAATTCTTTTTAATTTAATTGCCAAAAAAAGGTGGCTTAATGTTGGATATGATAACCATAGGCATATTTATGAAAATCGAATGGCATAATAAGATTAGGGTAATAATTCAATACGTCGCTTCGCAACATTAGTTACACTCGGCGAAAAAATTGAGGCAGATGAGCGAGCGATTCGCTCTTCGCGAACTCTCGCATTTGACACACTAAATTTCGCCTTGAAAATATTCAATATACAATATAAATAGGCGAGGCTGAGCGTGTGTACCAACAGCGAAGCCGAGCACAAAAGATTGTGCGAAGCACAGATTTAAGAATAAGATTTTATTTCAATACAATTTTAAAAATGGCTTTGACAAAAATAAAAAACCCTATAAGAGTAAGAGGGGATGACAGCAAGGAAAATCTTGGGCTGGTGCATGTCATCACAGGAGATGGCAAGGGCAAAACAACTTCTTCTCTTGGACTGGCAATGCGCGCAATTGGCAACAGCCTGAAAGTCTATATGATTCAATTCCTGAAAAGCGGGGTTACAGGAGAAATCTATTCCGCGAAAAAGCTTGGCTTCACGATAGAGCAGTTTGGTGTTGACGCTTTACTGGAAAAGCAGAAGCACCTGCAGGAATTCTCAGACAAAACAGGGGCTTTTGTCTTCAACCCTGACATAAAGGAGAAGGATGCTGCAGTTCAGGGCTGGGAGCATGCAAAAAAAATCATCAAAAGCGGAGAATATGATGTTGTCATCCTGGATGAAATAAACTGCGTGCTTGAGAAAGGGCTTGTGCAGTTGCAGGAAGTTCTTGGGATTGTAAAAAGCCATGGAAAGGTCGAGCTGATTTTCACGGGAAGAGACGCCCCGAAAGAACTGATGGAAGCTGCAGATTACGTCAATGTGATTAATTTCGTAAAGCACCCGTGGCAAAAGGGGATTGTCGCGAGAAAAGGGATCGAGTATTGAAAATGGAGTATGAAATCATTAAGAATGCTATAAGAAAACTAGATTTTATTAGACATGTAGACAATCAAAAAATATTAGAATGGATATATAAGAAAGCAAGATATCCTGATTATAAGTTATTTAAATATCTGTTATTTTTTGTATATGCCTTATTTTTTATAGTTTATTTTGTAAGTTCTCTTACTGGACTTATGGTTTTAGTAATTTCAATTTTTGTTGATTTTAGTTTAAAAATATTTCTTATTAATCTTATGATAAGTCTTGTGCTTATTTACATAGCATATGTTACACTAATTCCAATAAGGCATAGGTGGTTTTCAGGCTATAGCCTCGTCATATTTAATTTGAATAGGGCGATACATAGTAGATCTTATAAAGCTATGAGGTTAATATTGCCAAACCTGGCAATTGAGATAGACAGATATTATAAGATAAGGTTTAAAAAAATATTAACTGCCTATATTTATCTTATTGAAGGAATCAATCTCCAGAGTAGGTATAAGGATTTAAAGATATTCTTTCGGTCAGTATATAAAAAACTTGAAATGGATTATCCTTTAGAAGTATTAGATGATATTACAAGCCTTGATAATAAAATAAAAAACAATAAAACCTATCTTAATACTTTCAGATACTTTGAAGGGGCGTATAATGAAAAAAGGGACGAACTATTTAAGGATTTAATAAAGATTTATGAATATAAACATAAAGAAAGGGTTTTAACTAAAATAAAATTGATTACTACTAACACATTAAAAGAGTTGTTTTTTAAATATTTTATATTTATATCCTTAACACTATTTTTATTAATTTTATATATTTTTAAAAGAGATTTATTTTTAACTATTTGGGATAAAGTTCTAGATAAAGCGTTAAAATAATTTTTAAACCAACTTTTCAATTATCTTTGTCATCTTGAAATCTTTGTATTTTAAATTCTGCCAAATTAAGCATGCTTAAGCTCTA
>CAZJBR010000061.1:0-4461 GCA_964544435.1 uncultured Methanosarcinales archaeon | reverse complement strand
ACTCCACAATCTCCAATAGTTCCTTAATATCATTTATCTCATAATCGGCATTGCTTCTTCCTTTTGGATTGCCATATCTTGCGAAGCATGTCAGCATGCCGAGCTTCTTTGCCCCCATAATATCCCTCTCGGGCCTGTCGCCGACCATAAGGCATTCGCTTGGCTTTGCTTTGAGCTTTTGGAAAGCAAATTCAAATGGCTTTGTGCTGGGCTTCATCTGCTTAGTATCATCATAAGTGACGACTACATCAAACAAACGGTTTATCTTCATTGAAACTAATCTTATCCATGCCTTAAGTCTTGGGGCATCAGAAACAATTGCAAGCTTTATCCCTCTCCGTTTAAGCTCAAAAAGAACATCTATCACGTGAGGATATGGCTCGAGATATCCTATCCTTACCCTTCTGTAAGCTACAATCCCGCTTGCCAACACCTCATAATCAACTTTCTTGGCAACTTTCATGAGAAATTTCTGGAATATAGTTTTGTCCTCTAAACCATATTTGTCATACAGAGTGAACAGCTCTTTGGTTGCTTTTGCCTTATTTACATTCAGTCCTGCGCCTATCATTGCAGATATTGCAGCATCGCAGCTGAGCTTCTTCATTGTCATGAAGTCAATCAAAGTATTGTCCAGATCGAATATGACTGCTTTAATCATGGAAAGAAAGAGAATAAATTGGTTATATAAAGGTTGTTGAACGCAAATGTTGATGGTGGCGCATCAATTCAACAAAATAATTAAGCCAGTTATTTACTGCCTATTCATTATCTTATCCCAGCTCCTACTACCGGATGCCAAATATTGATGAAAGCCAGGAAGTGAAATATTTGAATTTAAGTTTATAGAATTATTTAAATAAATGATAAAACTTCCTAAAATACGTTGGTACCCACTATCAAGTCTGCCTTTTTGGGTGTTATACAGCTCTGATCCTTTCTTTCCTTGTATTTTGGACAACTCCTTCTCATATTCAGAAGTTATAGATGGTAACACATCGTTAATAGCTAACATGACCATTCGCTGTCTTGGTTTATTGTGTGGGCCTGCCATTAGTTGTCTTAATCCATTTAGGAATTGATAAGCGTTGCTGTCGTCTGAAGGTCTTAGAGATCCAAAAGTATAACTCAAAAATGGCAAAGGATTCGTTATTCCATCTCTGCTTTCAGGCAACTCAACATCATAACTAGTTTGAATAGTTTTTCTGGCAAAATAGTGAGACATACCAATCAATTTTACTTTATTCTCTTCCATTTTTAACATTTCTTCCAAAGAAGGACGGGGTTTAATATCTCGGGATTGAAGAAAATCAGACACTGTTCTACCAAACTCTTTCCTCTTGAATCCATGCTCTTCTAGAACACCCAAAGCCATTGGAAAAAGATTATCTTCTGATGTCGAATAGAACTCGTTCAAGTGGTTTTGTGCTGATGTGACCCAAACTGGTATTTCTGTTTTCATAACCTCACCCGGGATGGATAATTAACTCCAAAGAGTCAACAACCGCTTTTTAAACCTTTCTCTTTTCATCACTTTAGAATAGTATTTTATTTCATTCCAAATGCTTTTTAAAAAACTCCAAAACTTTTTCCTCGTATTTTGCTGGATTTATTGAATGCGTCATGCCATGCTCTGCGTTTTCAACTATCCAAATCTCTGTTTTTTTGTTTGCATCATGCAAGAGATATGCCTCGCTCACTGGAATCTGGGTATCTTTTTCAGCGTGAATTATAAGAATTGGGATTTTTAAATTTTTTATATTGTCAACTGGATTAGCATTGTCAATATTTATCCTCAAAAATACAATTCCGTATAACTTTGTTAAATAGGCTAATGGATACTTAAGAATTGAAAATATATGGTACATGCGCTCCGCCATATGGCTCAGCTTTGCATATGCGCTGTCGCTCACGATTGCCTTGACATTTTCATTGTTAGTCGTTAAAGCAACTGCCCCTCCTAAAGAAAACCCGTACAAGCCAATTTTTGTTATATTTTTTTCTTTTTCCAAATATTCAATCGCGCCCAACAAGTCATTTTTTTCAAGATAGCCTGCTGTTGTAAACGAGCCTTCGCTCTTGCCAAAGCTCCTGAAGTCAAACAAAAACACATTGAAATCTTTTGCAAGAAATTCCGCGATGCCGAGCAGATTAGCCTTGTCAGCAGGATACCCATGCATCACAATAATTGCTGATTTTGTCCTGTTGTTTGGGATAAGCCACCCGCTCAGCCTGATTCCGTCAGTGCTTTTGAAAGAAACTTCTTCAGCCATGAGCTCAAAATCAGAAGGCTCAAGTTTTGTTATTATCTTAATTGGGCGAATTGCCATAAAAAACGCAAATAAAGATAAGAATATAAGAAATAATAAAATGAAAATTAATATTTTAATCAGCAATTGCATATGGCATCCTTATTCCAATACTATAAAAATGTTACGTAACAAATCAAAGCATTCTTCAGCTTGAGTTTCGCACTTTTGCTTATAAAGGGCATAAACTCTCGTCTATATTTGCTGCAATTCGAGACTCTTTTGCTTATAAAATGGCTGACCCAAAATTGCTTGATTTGTCGTCTATAGAATTCGTTATTTATAAATGATTTTCGGAAACATAAGACTTTAGCAAACCTTTAAAAATCAACTTCCATTCTAAAACACAAATGGAAACGCTGGAATCATTGAAGTGGCTGAAAGAGCGCAATCTGTATGACTTGTCGCACAAGTTCTCTCTTTCCCTGAAGAA
The DNA here is from genome assembly GCA_964544435.1 of uncultured Methanosarcinales archaeon. Classification (GTDB taxonomy): domain Archaea; phylum Nanobdellota; class Nanobdellia; order Woesearchaeales; family GW2011-AR4. The sequence continues at coordinate 1,719 of CAZJBR010000061.1, read as the reverse complement.
AATATTTACTCCTTGCCTGGCTGTAAAAGATGAAAAAGTTCTCATAGTAGGGGATATAGGGTATGAAAACAGGAATGTTGCTGCTGTCCTGTCAGGGGCTTATTATCTTGCGGCAGAGCAGATGAAGCTTGATGCAAAACTCATGTTGCAGGATGTTAAATCCAGAGGAGATGTTTCTGATGAAGATGTTGTCAGGGGATTGTCAGAGCTTAAAGCAGGAAATATAATAATTTTGAACATGTCAGACAAGCTGGGCAACATTAAAGAGCTCGGCAAGAGTTTCAGGAGATGGGTTGCAAAGAAGGATCACCGGTTTATATCTGCAATGAGCTTGGGGGACTTGGCGACAAGCAACATAGACCTGATATTAAAGGCGATAGATGTCAATTACAAGCCCTTGCAGACGCAGCATGAATCAATAAGGCAAAGGCTGGAAAAGGCGAAAGAAGTCCACATTACAACTCCAGCGGGAACTGATTTGTATTACAACAAGAGCGGCATAAAAGCGATTTCAGCTGACGGCAATTACACAATGCCCGGCACCGGCGGGAATCTGCCTGCAGGAGAAGTTTATGCTCCGCCCAATGGTAAAAAAATAGAGGGAAAAATAGTTATAGATGGCAGCTCAAGAACTCACGAGCATACAATTCTTATCAGAAAGCCTATTGAATTAACTGTAAGCGATGGGGAGATAGCCGAAATTAAGGGAGGTGAAGAGGCAAAGCAGCTTGAAAACACTTTAAGGTGGGCAGCTTCTGTTGCAAAGAATCCCGGCAATGTAAGAAGAATCTGCGAGCTCGGCATCGGCCTAAACCCAAACGCTCAAATAATAGGGGCGATGATTGTTGACGACAAAACACTCGGAACAGCTCATGTAGGCATAGGCTCAAATTACTGGTTCGGCGGCAATATTTATGCCATAATACACTTGGACCAGGTGTTTAAGAATCCTGCAATACATCTGGATGGGGAGCTATTCAAGATATAGCCTTACTCTTCTTCCTCGAGCTGCTGCATCCATTTAGGCAGCTCTATTTCGGGATATTTTTTGTCAGAGCCTTCAAAATAAGTGCCTTTCTCCCTAAACTTTTCCATTAATTTCTGCATATTTCACATTATCGTTGCCAAAATATATAAAGATTGTTTAGTAAGCTTGAGTGACTACACACAGTTTTCCAAAAGAAAAGTATTAAAAGAAAAGCCGAAAATAAAATCAAAATGCCTTACAAACAAGTTATACTGGTTAGGGAAGACTTAAGATTGCCGAAAGGGAAGATGGCAGCGCAGTCCAGCCACGCTTCAGTAGATGCTGTCCTGAAGTCCGACAAAAAAATTGTTGATTTATGGAAGAGAGAGGGCGGCAAAAAGATTGTCCTGAAAGTAAAAGACGAGAAAGAATTGTTCAGATACAAAGAAATGGCGGAAGATGCTGGATTAAAAACTGCTTTAATAAAAGATGCTGGCCATACTGTTCTTGAGCCAGGCACGATAACCTGCTTGGGGATAGGTCCAGATGAAGAAGGCAAGATTGATAGGATTACCGGCTCTTTGAAGATGATTTAGGAGCGGCGTGACCTGCTGAACCCTCGCGGATTGAGCGAAGCGAAATCCGCAGTTGAAAGCAGGTCTATAAATCACGCCGCATCGTAATATTCTTATTCTGCAATTCTAAAGACCGCCAAGAGTTCGTCAGGTCTGTAGCGTAGCGGAAGACCTGAT
>CAZJBR010000060.1:0-4462 GCA_964544435.1 uncultured Methanosarcinales archaeon | reverse complement strand
AAAGCATTGCAGGAAATGTAGGTAATTGCTCACCTGAATCTTGCAGATAAATCAATAATGGAAGCTTAAAATGGGAATGTACCAATATATTAGAGAGGCTTGGAAGAAGCCAAGAGAAGGTCTTGGAGAGTTGTGGCAGCAGCGCATTATAAAATGGCGCCAGGAGCCTGCAACAATAAGGCTGGAAAGGCCGACTAGGATTGACAGGGCTCGTTCTTTGGGTTATAAGGCAAAGCAAGGATTCATTGTTTTAAGGCAGAGAGTGAACAGAGGCGGAAGGCAGCGTCCTCAGATAAGGCACCCAAGAAGGCCGAAGGCAATGTCAAGAAGAAAAGACTTGACAATGAATTATCGGGCTGTTGCTGAAAACAGGGCTGCCAAGAAATATCCAAACTGCGAAGTTCTGAACAGCTATTATGTCGGTGAAGACGGGCTGCATTTCTGGTATGAAATCATTATTGTCGATAGAGCAAACCCATCAATAGTTTCTGATCCCCAGATAAACTGGATAATTGAGCATAAAGGCAGGGCTTCAAGAGGGCTTACAAGCGCAGGAAGAAAAGGGAGAGGACTGCGCGGAAAAGGAAAAGGCTACGAGAAAGTAAGGCCGAGCTTGAGGGCTCATGACAGGCAGGGGAATTAGGAGTTTATTTTGGTTTGCCTAACATTAATTGTTCAATTTCTGGACTCAAATAAGACTCTCGCACAATCTGGAAATAATGGTTAGAATTCCCATTTTGGGTTATATGTGGACTATTTGATTGACTCAATTCTAATTTTTTGCTAATCGCCCCATGAAGTAACGCAACATACAATAATCCAGAATATTGAACGCTATCCGCTTCCCTAATTACTTCAGTTCTGCGGTCATCTAATAGTTTCAAGGCTTTGTCATAAATGCCCCTCTCTGCATAAGCATGCACTAAATGTAACACAAGAACATCACCTTTGGCATTTTTTTTAGCTTTTGAACCCGTAGATCTTAACTTATTTTCAAGCTGTCCAACTATACCATCCCCACTAAATTCAATAACAAATTGCTTCAATCCCTGAGCTATTAAACGCCTTTTTTCCAAAACTCCTAAGTAAAAATCTTTTTCCCATGTTTCCATTTCTTCAGTCATCTTTACTCCTCCATTATCATTTTATTTTGTTCATTAAGAATATTCCAGAATCAAGCAGAGATGCTCAGGCCCTTCCAGAATATTCTATTTGGGCCTTCTAAATAATAATTATGATGATAGCTATCATAGAACCGATTATAATGTTCCTTATGTTTTGTGCCATCATATAGTAAGGAAAAAATACCCATTATTTAAAGTTTTTGATTTACCAATCCAAAATATTTATATACTTCTTACTATATGGTAGTGTTATGCTCGACTTACAGTGCCGCGGCTGCGGCTTCAAGTTCAAGAAAGACAAGGTTCCAGCAAGATGCCCCTACTGCTCAAAAGAAGGCGATGTTGGATTGGTTAAGACAGCGCAGGATTGGATAGATGAAAGCACGGTTTAATTAATTCTCATTATTCTCATCACCCTTCTTTCCCTTGATTAGCCTCATTATAGGCTTTCTGCCGTATCTGAACACCAAAGCAAGAAGCACAACAATCAGGACCATTGGAGCTATTAACGGGTGTCTTGCAAGCAGCCCATCTGAGCCTACCAAAGCGGCAGTTATTGAGGCAAATCCCGTGGCAACTTTCTTGTAAACCGGCCTGTGGTCATGGATTGTCACACCAGAGGCCAAAACATTTTCTCTTGGAATTAGATTGCTTAAGGCATTCTTGGCAGACTCCAGCGCTCCTTGCAATGGTTCGCTTATTCTGTTAGTAATTGGATTAAGGCCTTCTTTTATAGGCGCAATAATATCATAAATTCCAAACGGAACCTCCTTCGATAAGTCAATACTCAATGTTTTGCTGGGTTCAATCTTTACTCTTCTCACTACTGAGTACTTGTTTGAATCGCTTTGAAGCATGAACGTCAATTCGTCCTCGAAAAGCACATTACCGATGTTCTCAACAAACACTGTTTCATTCCCATATCTTACCCTGACTTCCCTTACAACTGTAATGTTTACGTGGGATTGCGCAAACAGTTTGCCGTAATTGCTTGCCAAGGTATAGATTCCAGGCTCTGTGTACTGGCTTGATTCATAGTTTATCTTCTCATTGCTCCTCACAACCTTCCGGAAAACTTTGTTCCCCTGGGGGGAAGTTAATTCCAAGTCCAAAGATGCATTAACTAAATCGCCAGCCTGGTCGTAAAGTGAAGACGTGATTTCAATCACAGAGCCGGGCGAAGCTTTCGCGCTGCTCAGGTATATCTGCACGTAAGTCGGTACTACTGTTACGTCGAGATCTATTGTTGCAGCGCCTGAATTGCTTTTTGGATCAGAAGCTCTAATCTTTATAGTGTGCTTTCCTGATGTTATATGCGTTGGCAGCTGCAGGGTTAAATTGAATTTTCCGTCAACAGCGTTTACTGGATAAGAGGTGTTATCTAAAATGACTTCTGCTGATGCTTTCACAACATTATTGCCGAAGGCCTCATTTACAATCCCGGCAATCAGTATGGTGGCGCCAGGCAATGCTGTAATCTTTGCGTTAACAGGACGCACGCTAAGCTGGTCTGTTATTGCAAATCCGTCGGATAACTTTTCCTCAACAACGTGATTTTCATTTGTGAGCAAATCCCCTGTTATTGCGCACTTGCCAAGCATTGGGGAAGTGGCGGCAAATTCGGGAACTTCAATCGCTGTCCTGAAATTCGACTCCAAGCTTATAGGCGTTAAGAAGTAATTCAGTTTATAATTCTCGCATGTAAGCGTCAGCTTGAACAGCCCGTCAAAATTGCTGTCTCGAAGCACTGACGCATAAGCCTGTATCTTATTGCCGAGGTTGTAAACATGCTGGTCGCTTGTTATAGTTATCTCAGCTAAAACTATAGGCATTAGAAAAAAAACAATGAAGAAGGGCAGCACTTTTTTCATATGCTGAAAACTCGTGTTACTTGTTTATATAATTTACTATTTTTATTACCACTCGATAATATATGCCTTCTTTGGAATTATATGAAACTTGAATGATTATTATCTCAATCAAAAGAAAGAGTAATTATCCAATGAAACCAAAACGCATCAGACAAATTAATTAGCCAAGCAAATCAAGAGTCAATATAATTGATGACCAGTGGATAAGAAATTAGATTATTAACAACATACGCTTAGCCATCAACAGCAAGGGGCTGTCTGGAAGTCAACAGGTTGTTTTCAATGAATACTGCCTCTGGACAATACAACAAGTTAAAGTTGCAGCCACGATGTGTGAATCACATTCAACAAGGGCTGGCTATAAGTAGGAAATAGAAGAAGTAAGTGAAAAATTTAGCACTCCTGAATTTATGGATGCACTAAGAAAAATAAGGCAATAAGAATAATTGAAAGTTATTTCCCAAACCTTTAAAATCTTCTTATATTTCTGTTCATTATGCGCTACATACGCCAGGAAATCTTCAGGGAAATCGGAAAGAAAGGACAGGCAAGGCTCGGAAACAGTACGATAGCTGTAGTTGGATTGGGCGCTTTGGGCAGTGTTTCAGCCCAGTTAATGGCGAGGGCGGGGATCGGTAAGCTTGTCCTGATTGACAGGGATGTGGTGGAATTATCCAATTTGCAGAGGCAGAGCTTGTTTGATGAAGTCGATGTGGGAAAGCCTAAGGCATTGGCTGCAAAAGAAAAATTAAGCAAAATAAATTCAGAGATTAAAATTGTTTTTTTAATTGATGATTTGAATTACAAAAACATTAGCGAATTGATTCCAATGACTGATAACAATAATAGAAAAATGAAAAATAAAAAAAATGCTGATTTAATCCTTGACTGCACTGACAATCTTGAAACAAGATTCTTGATAAATGATTTCTCAATTAAAAATAATATTCCATTCATTTATTCTTCTGCCGTCGGAAGCAAAGGATATGTTTTCAATGTTATGCCCAACAGAACTCCTTGCCTGAGATGCTTTCTTAAGGGAGCAGCACCGCCGGACACATGCGAAACTGCGGGAATATTGAACACAATAACAAACCTGATTTCCGCAATACAGGCAGATGAGGCAATAAAAATACTTCTCAGCAAGCCTTATGAAAAGCATCTGTTACGCATTGACATCTGGAAAAATGAAATATTGAAAATTAAAATTAATAAGAATGAAAACTGCATATGCTGCGCAAACAATAAGTTTGAATATCTAGAAGGCAAAAAATCATCAAGAATAGTGAAATTATGCGGCAACAATGTATACCAGGTTAAAACCAAAAACATTGACAAAAAGCAATTCGTCGAACTGAAAAATAAACTGGGAAAAATCGGAAAAATCTCGGATTTTGGCAATTGCATAAACTTTGACAGCAAATTGACTATTTTCAATGACGGAAGGGCTTTAATCAAAGCAAAGGA
>CAZJBR010000059.1:0-4485 GCA_964544435.1 uncultured Methanosarcinales archaeon | reverse complement strand
CTTGACGAGGAACGAGGCGGAAGGGGATTATAAGGGGTGTCCCCTTATTTCATACCAAATCTTCCTTGCCTTTCCTTATGGGTAAACGACTTCATGCCCTTTGATAGTCCAAAAGCACTTTTTTTTATCTTTTTTACTTCCAGTTTGACAGTCTCTCCTAGGCGAAAATTCTCTTCCTCCGGCAATTCTTTTGGTATTCGAGCCATTACGGAGCCGCCTACTTTCCTTAATTTTGTCAGCACTTCCATATTATATCGCCTATATAATTAGATTATATCAGAAGCTATACTTAAACCTTGCTATCCCCAGATATCCGTCTTAATCTGCTCTTTCTTAACTCCCAAGCTCTCAAGCATTTCTATAATGCTATGCACGAATTCCTTTGCCCCGCACAGAAAGTAAACGCTTTCTTCAATATCTTCTATATTTTCTTTTAGCAAATTTAAATCAATTCTTCCTTTTTTTCCTTTCCAATCTCCATGCTCCCTTGTTATAGTAACAATATAATCAAAATTCTTATTTTCATTTTTTATTTTATTCAATTCGTCCCTGTAAATTATATCATGTGGAGTCCTGACGCTGTAAATCAATTTGATTCTGTTGTTTAAATTTGCATCATTGCAGTACCTTACAATACCCATCAATGGCGTTATGCCTGTGCCGCCTGCAATCAGCACAAGATTATTTTGAATTTCTCCGGTAAAATAGAATTTTCCATAAGGACCTTTGAACTTCAGTAAATCACCTTCATTCATTTCAAACAATTTTGTTGTAAACGGACCTACCTTGTTCAGTGCAATCTCCAAGTATCTCTTATTTAAGGGCGATGAAGCAACAGAATAAGCTCTTGCTGTTTTAATCTCTGGATCATCAACAAATGAAACCATAAAAAATTGTCCAGGGTAGAAATGAATATTCATGTCTTTTGTCAATTCTACCCTAAAAGACTTGACCAATGGTGTTTCGTCTGTTATTTTCAAAATTTTCAGAATATGCTCCTGTATTTGTTGCATTTCATTTAAAAGAGGATTACTTTCTTCTCGCTGTGAATCCCAAAGTCGCTCTCGTTTTTTGTTTATTATCGGGCATTTTTATTGAATTTATTTTTAATGCGTCCAGTCCAATACAGCGCCTTTTCCGCCTGTAAGCCATTTGTAGCATTCAAGCGCTGCCTTCGCTCCCTCGCCTGCTGCTATCACTGTCTGCTTGAACGGAACAGGCGTTATGTCGCCGCATGAAAAAATTCCCGGGCAGGAGGTATTGCCCCTCTCATCAACAATTATCTCTTTTTTTTCATTGACTTTTACAAGATGCTGCACAAATGAAGTGTCGACAACATACCCAATCTCTATAAACACGCCATCAACCTTCAGCTCCTTTTTTTCCTTTGTCACTATATTCTCAACTGCAATGCCGTCAACATTTTTGTCGCCAATCACTTTAGCTGGAATGCTGTTAAGCACGAGCTCGACATTTGGGCTATTCTTTAATTTTTCAACTGTTATCTCGTCAGCCCTGAAAGTATCTCTTCTATGGACCAAATAAACTTTTTTTGCTATAGTTGCAAGCTCCAGAGTGCCTTCGACAGCTGAATTGCCGCCGCCTATCATACAAACATCCCTGTTTTTGTACAATGGAGCATCACAGGTCACGCAGGTGCTTACCCCCCTTCCCATGAACTTTTCCTCACCTTCAATCCCGAGGCTTTTAGGGACTTTTCCATAGGCAAGAATCAATGCTTTGCAGTCATAAGTTTCGCCGTTTGCCAGCCCTATCTTAAAACCATCTTCTGTTTTGTCAGCCTTGTTGGCCTTTCCCATCACAAGCTCTGCCCCAAAGCCAATTGCTTCATCCTGAAATTTTCGCATCAGCTCGATTCCATGCATAGGCCCAGTTCCCGGGTAGTTCTCAATATGGCTTGTGAGATTTGTCTGGCCGCCTACGTCAATGCTTATAATCAGCGTCTTAAGCTTCTTTCTGCAGGTATAAATCGCAGCGGTCAATCCGGCAGCGCCTGCTCCGATGATAATAACGTCGTGCATAAGTGTTTAGAAATTTGATGGATTTTAAAAGGTTGTTATTTAATGCGGTTATTTTGACCCTTCTGTAATAAAAGTAGAAAACTTTAAATATGGGCATATTATACCTATATTATGTCAGAGCTTGTCTTCCATGACAAGAAGGTTTTGGATAATGAGCATTTGGTGGAAATCAAGATATGGAAGGTGAAAAAAGACAAGCATAATCCGGAGGGATTCCATTACTCATTGGTGCTAATCAAAAACAACAAAAGAATATTGGGGTATGATAATCATGAAAGAAAAGGCCATCATAAGCACATACATGACAAACAAATGCCATATGATTTCAAGATATTGACAAATTGATAAGTGATTTTTATAAAGACTTTGAAGAAATGGTTGGTAAAAATGAAAATTAAAAATATTGTTGTTGAGGTAAAGTCAATAAAAGATACTTTAAAAGAAGTAAAAGAAGTAATGGGAAAAATAAAGGAAGGTAAATTAGTAAAGAAAAAGGAATCAGTTAGCTTTAACAATATAGATATTATGAGGAAAGTTCTAACAAATAAGAGGCTTGAATTGATAAAATCAATTAAAAAATACAAGCCAAAATCCATCTATCAATTAGCAAAAATAGTTAAGAGAAACAGCAAAAGCGTTAATATGGATGTAAAACTACTTAATAAATTGGGTATGATAGATTTAAAAACTACGGAAAAAGGAAGGGAAAACCTTGCCCCCCGAGTTGATTATGAAGAAATAGATGTGGCGATACCGATTTAGTTATTTAGGATTGGTATTTACCAAAATATAATCATTCCCACTCCCTCATCATTTCAATCATCAGCCTGACGGTTGCTCCTGTGGCGCCTTTTGTCAGCATGCCTTTATCGACTTTACTCCAGACTGTTGTGCCTATGTCAATATGCGCCCATGGGACTTCATTAACAAAATGTTTAAGAAACATTGCAGCTGTGATAACCCCTGCCTCGCCTTCATCGCCAATGTGCTTCACATCAGCCACATCGCTTTTCAAACTTTCTTCATACTCCTGCCATAACGGCAGTTCCCATAATTTCTCAAGGCTTTTTGCGGAAGCGTCATTAAGCTTTCTTCTCAATTTTTCGTCTGTGCACACATAGGGAGTTCCAGCATAGCCCAAAACAACCATGCTCGCCCCTGTCAAAGTTGCAATGTCTATGATTGCCTGCGGCTTTCTTTCAGCAGCGTAAGCAAGGGCATCGCATAAAACCATTCTTCCCTCTGCATCTGTGTTTTTTATTTCAACAGTCATGCTGTTATAAGCTGTCAGCACATCATCGGGCCTGTAGGAAGTTCCGCTTGGCATATTCTCACAAAGCGGAGTTACGACCATCAAATTCACAGGCAGCTTCAGCCTTGCGCACGCCTCAATTATGTGGATTGACGCAACTGCCCCCCCTTTGTCGTCTTTCATATTCAGGATGTAAGGATACGGCTTTAGGTTCAAGCCGCCGCTGTCAAAAGTTATGCCCTTGCCGACTATTGCAATAGGCTTTTGCTTCTTATCCGTTCCAAAATACTCAAGCACAACTAGCCTTGGCTTGAGGGCGCTTCCCGCTGCAACCCCGAGAAGGCAGCCCATCTTCATCTTTTTAATCTGGTTTTCGTCAAAAACCGCGCATTTTAATCCTAATCTTACAGCAAGCTCTTTTGCATATTGCGCCACATATTCAGGAGTAGCGATATTCGGCGGAGTATTTATCAAATCCCTTGTTTTGTTCACCGCCTCCGCAACTACAGAGGCATATTTTATTTCATTTTCAAAATCACTGTCTGAGCCTGTTATCAATGTCGCCTGCTTTATGTATTTTATTTTGTCCCTGTCTTTTGTCTTATACTCTGTAAACCTGTACAAGCCAGTCAGCAAGCTTAATATTATTTTTTCGACCAGCTCTCTGTCCCGAAATTTGCTATTCTTGAAAGAATCAATAAAAATACCAAAGCTTTCAGTTCCATTGTCCCTCAATCTTTTTGAGGAATCTGCAATTATAGTTGATAAGACATCTAAGCTGTACTTGTCTTCTTCGCCCAAGCCGACTAAAACCACATTTTTTATACTCTTATCTGTATAAATCCCCTTCAGTTCGCCCTTTTCTCCTTTGAAACCATTGTTTTTAATGCAAGACTCAACTATATTTCCAAGTTCTTTGTCTAATTTTTTTAATTCCACGCTTAGGATTAGCTTGCCCTTGAAAAAGCCAACCAGCAAGGCATCATCTTTTACTTTGCTTAAATCAATTTTCAATGCCCTTACAGAAATAGCCGAATTGCCCATAAGTAAAAAGATTTGTAAGCTATTTATTAAGCTTTTGGCTGATAATTGACTATTAACTTCTTATGTCATATCTTTATATCCTTGTTTAACAGCATGTCCACAGCAATTGCGTACGTAGCTGCAAAATAGCCGAAATTCAAATAACTG
>CAZJBR010000058.1:3359-4498 GCA_964544435.1 uncultured Methanosarcinales archaeon | reverse complement strand
TGCCAGAAGCCTGCAGTTTTTGATTAAGAGTGGCATTTTAACAGAAGTTCTAACTCAGATATTTAAAACTTTTTAAGATTATTGTGGCAATTCAAAATATTTTATAAATTTGCCACTGACTGCTCAAGGGTGATAGGAGTGCCATGAGCTTTTCTTTGGTAATGTTGCTGCCGCGATGGTCTAAGTAAAGGGTATATATTAGATTTACCATTTAGAGAATTTCCACTGTACCCTTGATTGTGATACACTACCCCCTCTGAAGACCTCGTACGTATTTTTTCAATCTCATCCCATAAAGAAGCACTCAAATCTTGGAAGTGTATTGATTCTTTGGTATGTCCTTGGCTTGGAACTCCGTTTGATAAAAGATAATTGAGATTTAACTTTAAGGCGACCCTGCCTTGATGTATCCAAGTTTTAGCTTGTGCAGCTGTTATACCAAGGGTATCAGCTGCGTCTCTATCAACCATTTCTTCGTATTGGGTTAAAAGGAGTATTGCTTTAAATCTAGGGTCTAACATATTAAATGCCTTTAAAACTAGCCTGTCATGTTCTTTTCTTTCATAAGAACTTTCCGGAGATTCCTCAAATATTCCAGAATGATATAGTTGGGAATCTAGTAGTTCATCTATTCCAACTTCATGGCTTTGAGTCCTATTAAATCTTCTCTGAAAGTCCAATGTTTGATTAATTGCAATGCTATAAATCCATGTGCTAAGATATTTTAGTTTCCTAAGACCATCGAAAGATTTATGGGCTTTGTAATGGGTCTCCTGAATAACATCTGGAACATCATTGAGATTTAGCCCGCGTTTATTGACTAAATAGTGTCCAAGTGCGGTTGTATTTTGAGAATTGCTAAACCATTCATCTAGGACGGGGTTAGTAGAATTTACTTTCTCTTGTTGAATAATCTCACCAAATTTAACTACTTTCAAATAGTAGTATATAAACTTTTCTAAAATCATCAGTGGATTGAATGATATTCCTCTATCGTTACTTTCCTTCCGCTCTTCAGCCTCGCAAAATTTCCAAAATCTGTCATCAAGGCTAATTGTCTTGAATTGAATATCGGCCCGTCAACGCAGCACAGCTTGTCATTAATCATGCATTTTCCGCAAATCCCGAAGCCGCATGCC
>CAZJBR010000058.1:0-3349 GCA_964544435.1 uncultured Methanosarcinales archaeon | reverse complement strand
ATTTCCTGCCCGCAAGTGTATACCATCTTTATTTTTTTATTTTCAGTTAAAACCTCGTCGAGAACCTGCGTTACAAAGCCTTTTCTTCCAAAGCTTCCGTCGTCTGTTGCAACAACCATATTCTTGTTCTTGAATCTTTCCAGATAAATTAAATAGTCTTTGCTCCTCGCGCCGTTTATTACAATCGGATTCTTCAAAGCATCAATAAGTGTGGAAACAGAAGCCATGCCAACTCCGCCGCCGACAACACAGGCATTTCGTGTGATAGAGAAACTGCTGCCATAAGGTCCCCTAATCCCTAATTTATCACCTTTCCTAAGCTTTTCAAGCGCATTGGTAAACCTGCCGATTGCCTTTGAGGTGAAGGCAAATTCAGTCTTGTTCCAGTAGGAAACCGCCATAGGCTTTTCATCCAATCCTGGAATCCAAACCATTATGAACTGCCCTGGTCTGCATTTCAAGGATTGCCTAAAGAAGAATGACTTTTGATCTTTGGCTTCCTGAACGACTTCGCTTATTTCCATTACCAGCGGGATTTCCGTTTTTTCAAGTTCAGTTTTTGGCATTTTGAATTTTTTAATTATTTATTGATTATTTTTATTGGATTTTATTTTTAATGAGTTTTCTTTTAGTTGCAAATTCCACACCTTTCCAGAAATATACTAAACCGTCTTTGCATTTTCTGCATAATCGGCTTGTTGGCGCGTTATACTGCATTACGCAGTGAGTGCAGTCATAACCCTCAACTCTTGTGTCATTGTGATGGGAATTTAAGCCAAGCAGGTGGAGCGCTTCATGTTTGCCTCGGCGTCTTAAAAAATCATGCGGATATTTTTTAAGCGCGTCAATAGAAAAAATCATGACGCCTTCCGGGACATAAGTTAATGCCTCTCCGTCTTTGATTATAGCGCCTGTGGACTTGATGGGGTTATTCAGAATGAAAATATCCGCATGCTCCCTTTTGTCATATTTTCTTTTTTGGATGATAATTTTCAATAATTTACTGCTGCTAATTTTTTTATTTGCCGGACCAACGATTTTCTTGACGGCATTATCATAATTATAATAAATTTTAAAATGAAGCATCACTGTTCTTATTGCATCTTCTATGCCCAGTCTTAAATGCTTGATATCCTTATTGGCTAGATGGCTTAAATTAAAAATGCCAATATCCTTTTCATTAATCCATTTTCTGAAATGTTCATTGTTAAGGTATAAGGTGTGTGTATTAAAACAATAATTCCTCCATCCTCCTATTGAATTAAATTTCATCATTTATGCGCGCATCCTCTTATCTCATCCAGAGTCCTGACTTTATTTTTTTTCATCCAAGCTTCCATTTCATCACAGACTTTTCTAAAAATATCATTTCCCCTGTAATATATTCCAGTCCCAATCCCAACTGCAGTAGCCCCTGCCATCACCATCTCAATTGCATCTTTGCCGTAAGTAACTCCCCCTGTTCCGATTATTGGTATTTTTACAGTTTCATATATCTCATAAACGCACCTTACTGCAATCGGCTTTAAGGCGGGGCCTGTTACACCGCCCATTTTCTTGGCAACCTGGCCAAACTGCTCAACTCTATATCCATAAATGCTTCCGATTACAGGCACGCCCAAATCATCCAGTCTCTTAAAATCTTTGATTGCAGAATCGATTCCCTGCCCGGGCAGCCCGACAGCATTAAGAAAAACGCCATCATACCCAAACATAGTGGGATTTAAAAAGCCTGCTCTTTCCTCGTGGCACAATGACTTAAGGGTTACAGCCCCTGCGCCGTTCTTGCCTATCCTGCCAACACTTTCTTTTGTCACACCAAGAATTCCGGAAGCGAGAATCGTAGGATTTTTTAGGCTTATGTTGCATATCTTTGTCTGGAGCATCTTGAATCAGATTATCTCTATGTCATCTTTTCCCATGCTTCTTTCGCAGTAATGGCATTTGATTTTCAAAGGATCTTTTTTCGCGATATAAAACCTTGTCGGGATTTGCTCGTTGTTTGTTATGCAGATCGGGTTTGAGCATTTAACTACATTTTCAATTACTTCCGGGGTTTTAACTTTTATTTTTTCCTTGACGTCATAGTTCTTTATTATGTTGACAGTTGCTTCCGGCGCCACTATAGCAATTTTGTTGACCTCGTCTTGAGTCAGGCTCTTTCCGCCTACCTTTACAATGCCTTTTTTTCCAATGCTCTTGCTTTGAAGATTTGTGGCAATAGACACTATGCCGCTGTGATTTTCCAGATCCAGGATTTCAACAACCTTGAAAGTGGCATCTGTTGGTATGTGGTCTATCACAGTTCCATCATCTATGGCGCTTATCTTAAGTTCCATCTTGAGCTCTTCATTAGGAGCTGAGCTTGATTTCTTGGCTCGTAATTTTTCTTTGCCCCTTCCTTTATTCAGCATTTTTTTATTGCCTGATTTTCTTTTTGTCATTATTTCGCCTTTCCAAGCACCAAAGCAAGAAGGGCTTTTCTGACTGGAATTCCGTTCGCAGCCTGCTCGAAATATGCAGCGTGCTGAGTCTTATCAACTCCTTTGTCGATTTCATCAATCCTTGGCAGAGGATGCATTATTTTCATATCTTTCTTAACGCGCTGAAGAAACGCCTCATCAATCCTGTAAATGCCCTTGAACTTCTCGTACTCGAGAGGATCCGGAAATCTCTCTTTTTGTATTCTGGTTACATAAAGCACATCGAGCTCCTGGCTGAACCTGTCCAAATCTCCTGTTTTGAAGTACCTTATCTTTTTCCTGAACAGCTCTTCTGTATAGTTGTCTGGAATCTGGAGCTCATCAGGGGCAATGAAGTAAAATGTTGGGTTAAAATTGGATAATGCTATGACCAATGAATGCACTGTTCTTCCGTATTTTAAATCTCCAACAAACCCTATATGCAGACCTTCCAGCTTGCCCTTGATTTTTTGTATGGTATAAAGATCAAGCATTGTTTGTGTTGGATGCTGGTTGCTCCCGTCTCCACCATTAATAACAGGAACAGAAGCAGCCTCACCAGCAAGCCTGGCAGAGCCCTCCAGCGGATGCCTTATTACAATGGCATCTGCGTATTGCTCTGCCATCTTTATAGTGTCCCAAAGAGATTCGCCTTTTTGTATTGAAGTTACGTTGGCGTTTGAGAATCCTATTACAGTGCCGGAAAGCTGCTCCATTGCCGATGTGAAGCTGAGCCTTGTCCGAGTCGACGGCTCAAAAAATAATGTGGCAAGAATCTTTCCCCTGAGCAGATTGCTTTTGGGTTTTAGCTCCATCTGCCTTACAACCTTAATAATGTGCAAAAGCTCTTCTTTTGAGAAATCGGTGATTGATATAACATCCCTGTT
>CAZJBR010000057.1:2578-4640 GCA_964544435.1 uncultured Methanosarcinales archaeon | reverse complement strand
AAGATTAAGCAGCTTAAATGATTTTATAGAGAATGTAGAAAAAAGCAAGACTGATACAGTCATTATCAGTTATTCTCCAAAGGATCATCAAAATGTTGAATCAATTGTTGGCGGCAGGATTGGGTGGGGTTCAACTAGCAGATTGGAGAATGATGTTGAGTATGCAGTCAATACATTTAGTGTAAAACAGAAATCCGAATCAGAAGTGTTTCCTTCACGAATGGGTATCAAATAATCTCCCCCACCATATAGATAGAGCCTGCAACGACAACTAAATCTCCTTTTTTGGCAATTTTCTTTGCGTAATTTAATGCTTTTTTTGGATTGTTTATTGTTTTAATATTTATTTTTTTATTTTTATTGATTTTATTGAAAATCTTCAATAATTGTTTTGGTTCAGCTGACTTCTCATTTTTTGATTTTGTGAATATTATTGACGAGATTAATGGGTTTATCGTTCTTAACATTGCTTTGACATCCTTGTCCTTTAAAATTCCGACGACAAAAATAAAGTTTTTAATTTTTTTTTGTTTCTTTATAACAATCAATTCTTTTTTTAAAATATTAAATCCGTCAGCATTGTGGGCGCAGTCGACCAGGACATTCCTGGAAATAAACTGAAGCCTTGCAGGCCATTTTGTTTTTTCAATTCCATTTTTTATTTGTAATTCGTTTATTTTTAGAGGATAATATTGTTTTAGTATTTTAATTGCTGTTAATGCAGTGTCTTTATTTTCCTGCTGAAATTTCCCATATAAATATTTAAAATAGGCATCATCAAATCCCTTAACTCGAAAGAATGGCGAATTTTTTTCTCTTGCAATTTTTTTAATGATTTTTAATGCCTTGCCCTTTGCTCCCGCAATAACTGGCGCGTTATTCTTTATTATGCCTGCTTTTTCAAATGCAACTTTCTCAATTGTATTTCCAAGCAATTCTGTATGCTCAAGCCCTATGTTTGTGATTATTGAAACCAAAGGGTTTATGACATTTGTTGCGTCAAGCCTGCCTCCCAGTCCAACCTCTAGCACGACATAATCAACATTCTTCTCCTTGAAGTATAGGAAAGCCATTGCTGTTGTAATCTCAAAAAAACTCTGGTCTGTTATGTACGGCCTGACTTTCAGAAAATACTCAACAATCTCCTTGTCCGTTACCAAGTTGTTATTTATTCTTATCCTTTCATTAAACCTCTTCAGATGAGGACTTGTGTACAATCCAACCCGGTACCCAGCTTCCTTTAAAATATGGAATACCATTGCGCAGACGCTGCCCTTTCCGTTCGTGCCTGCGACATGGATGCATTTCAGATTTTTCTCGGGATTTCCTGCCTTATCCAGAAGGGTTTGAACTCTTCCAAGCCCTAGCTTTATCTTTGGGCTTTCAAGGCTGTAAAGGTATTGCAATACCCTTTTATGGTTCATGCCATGCAAAAATTTCAATAAATTAATAAAGTTTGCCAAACGCAATACGCTAAAATGAGTTTCACCAAAAAAGAGCACATTAAATTCAATAAAAAAGACTATAATTCCTTCATCTTAGGCGGGGACCTTGGCGGCACAAACGCTAATTTCGGGATTTTCGGCGTTAAGACTGATTTCCCAAAACTGCTCGTTTATTTTCATTTTGAAAGCAAGAAGATAAAAGACATTTACTCGGCGATAAATGAAGTTCTTGGTAATGCAAAAACGGATTATGGGGTATACATCACAAAAGCATGCTTTGGAGTTGCCGGAGCAGTCTCACTCAAAAGGGATTTTGTGCACCTGACAAATGCGAAACTGGATATTTCAGCAAGGCAAGTTTTGGCAAGGACTGCAATAAAAAGCGTCACATTAATGAATGACTTCGAAGGAGTCGGCTACGGGATCAATATGCTTTCAAAAAAAGACATCAAAATAATAAAAAAAGCTGCAAAAATCCCAAAAGCTCCAATTGTTGTTGTAGGGGCAGGGACGGGCCTTGGCAAAACCACATTGATATATGACGAGCATTACAAAGCTTATACCCCAATAAATTCAGAAGCGGGGCATAGCGATTTTGCGGTACAAACTCTGCAAGA
>CAZJBR010000057.1:0-2568 GCA_964544435.1 uncultured Methanosarcinales archaeon | reverse complement strand
ATTAATTAATTTCATAAAAAAATATAAAAAAATAAACAAAGTAAATTATGAAGATATTCTATCTGGAAGGGGTCTTGTTAATATTTATTCATTTTTAAGAAAAAATAAAAGATTCAATGAAACATGGTGCACAGAAGAGATTGACAAATCAAAAAATAAGCCCGAGCTGATATCAAAATACAGAAAGATTGATAAAACGTGCAAAACAGCTTTTCGTATATTCAGGGCAGCGTATGCGAACTTTGCGAAAAATATGGCTCTTGACGCTCTTGCCTTTGGAGGTGTGTACATTGCCGGGGGAATAGCGCCAAAAAACAAGGAAATTTTTGACAAGGAGTTTGTAAAAATTTTTGAATACAGCCATAAAATGGGGCATGTTTTGAAAAAAATACCTATTTATTTAATACTAAATTACAATATTGGGCTGCTCGGTGCAGGCTTTTTTGGGGCAAAGCAAAAATGAGCGAGCGTCATTGCATATTTTCAATATTTGGGGCAACGGGCGATCTTGCGAACAGGAAGCTGCTTCCTGCATTCTATCATCTTGAAAGGGAAGGGTATCTCAAAGAAAACTTCAGGATAATTGCGATTGCCAGAAAGAACAAAACAGATGAGGAATGCAGGGAGGGGGCATCAAACTCCATAAGAAGGTTTTCAAAGAGAAAGGTTAGCGAAGAAATTCTTAAAAAGCTCGTTTCGAGAATCCACTATCTAACATTGGACATTTCAAACCCGGCAGACTATGCAAAGCTGAAAGATTCCATAGAAACTATTTCAGGGCAGGGCTGCGGCAAATGTGAAAGGATTTTTTACCTGGCAATTCCTTCCTCCCTTATCTCAACGGTTGTCAACAATCTTAAAAAGACCAAGCTTGCGGAGAAGGAGCGCGCAGGCAGGACCTACAACAGGGTTATGTTTGAAAAGCCTTTTGGCAATGACTTCAAATCAGCCGAAGAGCTTAACAGCGCAATAACCAAAGTATTTGGCGAAAATCAGATTTACAGGATAGACCATTATATGGCAAAGGAGCTTGTGCAGAATCTTGTTGTGCTGAGATTTGCAAACAGTATATTTGAGCCGTTGTGGAATAAGGAGTATATAGATCACGTGCAGATTACAGTTGCAGAGTCAATCGGCGTCGAGGGAAGAGGCGAATATTATGACAATGCAGGCGCAATAAGGGATGTCATGCAAAACCACATGATGCAGCTGCTAACTTTGGTAGGGATGGAAGCTCCTAAAAGCCTCAATGCAGAAGACTTGAGAAACGAAAAAGTCAAGATTTTAAATGCTATATCGAAGTTCACCAAGAGCAGGGCAAAAAAAATTGCTGTTATCGGACAGTATTCAGAAGGCGGGATAGACGGCAGAAAAGCTGTTGCCTATAGAAACGAGAATGAAGTAAGAACGGATTCGCGAACAGAAACCTATGCGGCATTGAAACTTGAACTTGGAAATGCCCTGTGGAAAGGGGTGCCTTTCTACCTCAGGACAGGCAAAAGGCTTAAAGAGAGGGCAACAGAAATTGTTATTGTGTACAAGAACCCCCCATCTGAACTGTTCAAAGATTCCAATCCTGAAAAGAACATGCTTGTGGTAAGGGTCCAGCCTTATGAAGGGGTAACACTGCAGTTTAATGCAAAGGTTCCCGGCAGCAAGGTTATTATAGACAATGTAGACATGGACTTTTGCCATGAGTGCAAGTTCGGCCCAAATTCGCCCGAGGCATATGAACGGCTGCTTTATGATGTCATGCTCGGCGACCAGACTTTGTTTACGGGATGGGAGGAGGTTGCTAGCTCGTGGAAGATATTTGACGTTCTGAACGACGCTTTTAACGATTCAAAACCTATCAAGTATAAAGCTGGAACTTGGGGGCCTTCTAAAGCTGACAAATTGATTGAGAAAGACGGCAGGAAATGGGTTGAGCCCAAAAGGCCAAGCTATGCTGAGTTAGTGGACAAACAAAATAGTGCG
This sequence comes from uncultured Methanosarcinales archaeon, assembly GCA_964544435.1. Taxonomy (GTDB): domain Archaea; phylum Nanobdellota; class Nanobdellia; order Woesearchaeales; family GW2011-AR4. Next base: position 591 of record CAZJBR010000057.1, on the reverse strand, counting down.
GTGTAGAATGAAAATCTATGACTTAAGCCCGGAAATTTCAGAAGAAATGGCCGTGTATAAGGACAAGGCAGAGAAAAAACCAAAAATTAAGGTTACAAGAACTCTCAAGGAAGGCTCTAACGAAATGAGAATTGAGCTTCACAGCCACACAGGCTCGCATGTTGATGCGCCATACCATATGCTCAAAGACGGAAAGACAATTGAAAAAATTTCATTGGAAAAGTTCATGGGAAAATGTGTTGTAATTGATTTTACTAAAATTAAAAATTCAATAACGAAAAACAGCATTAAAAACACAAAAATAAAAATTCAAAAAAATGACATTGTATTGTTAAAAACAAAAAACAAAGCTGAAAAATATTTTAACCCAAGTTTCACATACTTGGATAAAAGCGGCGCAGAATATTTGGTTTCCAAAAAAATAAAGGCTGTGGGTATTGACTCGCTTGGCATTGAGAGAAACCAGCCAGGGCACGAAACCCATAAAATACTTTTAAAAAACAATATTCTAATATTTGAAGGATTGGACTTGAGCAAAGTAAAGCAGGGAAGATATTTCTTTCACGGGCTGCCTTTGAAGATTAGGAAGGG
>CAZJBR010000056.1:3312-4724 GCA_964544435.1 uncultured Methanosarcinales archaeon | reverse complement strand
TTTCAAGAACATATCGTCCAGCTTTAGAGTAATCATTTCAGTTGTCATATAGCTATTGTATATACAACAGATATATAAACTTTTTGCCTTTATTTTTTCTAATAAAGACAAAGTTCGTAATAACGTAGTGAGTGTGCCACCTTCCGTCGTTTTATCGTTCGTGTGCCCCGAGCAATAATTGATTTTAAAACTATTAACGCATTTCCAACTGCGTTTAATTATGGATTATCATGTTAAAGCGAAATTTTTATAAGCTTCGTAATTTATTATGAAAAGATGATAATCGGCATAACTGGCTCAATCGGCTCTGGAAAAACAACAGTCGCAAAGCTGTTCAGCAAACATCATTACAGCAGAATTAATGCAGACGATTTATCCCATGGACTAATGGGAAAAAATTCTGTTATTTATAAAAAATTAATAATCATATTTGGAAATGAAATCCTTGACGCAAAAAAAAATATTGACAGGAGAAGATTAAGCAGGATAGTTTTCAATGACGATAAAAAGCTGAAAAAATTAAATTCAATAATGCACCCGATTATTATAAAAAACATTAAAAATGAAATTTCAAAAATTAAAAAAAAATGCGGAGGCGGCGCAAAAATAATAATTGACGCTCCTTTATTGCTTGAAACCGGTGCAAAAAACCTCGCTGATAAAATAATAGTGGTCAGATGCACCAAAAAGGGTATAATAAAAAGATTAAGAACGAGCTATGAAAAAGAAAAAATAGAAAAGATTTTAAATGCGCAGATGCCCCTGAAAGAAAAGCTGAAATATGCGGATTTTGTGATCGAGAATAATAAAGATTTAAGGCATTTGGAAAAACAAGTTGCAAAAATTATTAAAATCGTAGAAAGTAGTGAAATACCAGGCGAGGCAAATTTCATTGGTAGGAAAAAATTTGCTGAGCACTAAAATTTGTGCGAAGCACGGATTGAATTTTCAGAGGTTTAGCAACAGAAAATCAGATGAGAACCGCAGTTTATCCCGGAACTTTTGACCCGCTGACAAACGGGCATATTGACGTCATAGAAAGGGCTCTGAAGCTGTTCGACAAGGTTTATATTCTCGTCGGGGATAACCCGCAGAAAGGACCGACTTTCACTCCTAAAGAACGAGTTGAAATGGTGAAAGAAGCATTTAGAAGATATGATGACAAGATTGAGGTCGAGCATTTTGACGGCCTGCTTCTGAATTATGTCAGGAAGAAGAAATCAAATGTCGTCATCAGGGGATTGCGGGCTATTTCTGACTTTGAGTTCGAGTTTTCAAGGGCATTGATAAGCAGGGAATTGGCAGATGACATTGAAACTATTTTCCTTATGACTAAGGATGACTATGCTTTCCTGAGTTCCAGCATTGTCAAGGAGATTGCAATGTTTGGAGGCTCTGTAAAAGGCTTTGTG
>CAZJBR010000056.1:0-3302 GCA_964544435.1 uncultured Methanosarcinales archaeon | reverse complement strand
TGCAAGAAGATTAGGATTTCACTGATAGAACTTGCTCAAATCCTCTTCATGCATTCTTCTTCTGGGCTCTTTCTCAAGAATTGTCTTTTGTTTTATAAGCCTTGCAGTATAGCCCGCTATGACATTCCTCATTTTTGCAGAGGAGACATTTGTGTACTTTTCCACAAGCTCTTTGTTTTTTCCAAATTCTGGAGTAAATTCCTGGGAATGCAGTTTAATAAGCTTCTTTGCTGTATTCTTGACAAGCATTGTTTTTATTCTTCCCATCTTCACTCGAGTTTAGTCTGGTCAAACGGCTTTGGCGCCATATCTTTCTTGAATTTTCCCAGCATGGGCCGTTTAACATCAATTGGTATCAAGCCCTGCTTGAACTCAAGCTTTGCTATCTCAATAGGGTTGTAGCCAAGCTTTTTAAGATCATCATCATTAAGGCTTACCTTAAAAGAAGCGCCCATAGAAATCTGCAAAGCCCTTGCTCCGATTATCCTTGCCTGCTCGTATTTTGTGTATTCTTCCATTTTAGCTATCGTCATCCATGTCGCTATCGCTGTCATCGTCCCATCCATTATCATCAAAAAACATCTTCATTTGGCTCACCCCGATAAATCTTAAAGCACCTCATCATCGTCTATAAAGCTCTCACCGCATGAAGGGCATTCCACATCTCCTTCTTCCATAATAGTACCACAACTCGAGCATTCTCGTTGCTCCTCATCCATTTTATCACCCCTAGAACCTTATTGTGGCTAGTTATAATTAATATCCATCTACCATGCTTTAATTGTTCGGCTTGATATCTGCTAGTCATATTTAAATCTATCGGAAATTTGAGAATAAAGTCTATCCAGCCTTCCTCTTTAAAGAGCCCAGCCTAGCCACCACCTTCTTAGCAACAGAAGCTTTTGTCTTAGAGCTGAGCAGCTCGTTTGCAAGCTTCTTGTCTCCGATAACATCGTTTACCCATGAGCTGAAGTCATTCTTGTTGCTGTTTACATGATGCCTGAAGGTGTCATCGTTCATCTGCAAAAGCGCATTTGCAAGCTCTTCAAGATTTTTCAGTATTGGGCCATTATTTACCCAGAAGCATTGCTCAGGGGCTGCATCGCTTAAATATCCTTTTACGTCGTCTTTTGCGGCCATTTTGTCACATCAATTCTTTAACTAATCTTCTTAAAACCACAATCTGAGTCTCAAGCCTGTTCTTCGCCCTTGTCATGTCCTCTGCCAGGCTGTGGTCATAAAAAACATCCTTTACCCACGCACTGAAGTCATTCTTAAATTCATTGGCATGGTGCCTGAATATCTCCTCGCTCATTGTTTCAAGCGCGTCCGCCAATTCGATGATGTTCTTTAGCTTTCTGCCGTCAGCAACAACAAAATGATGCTCTTCAGGAGCCTCTCCGAGAATCTTCTTTTTTATTATAACTTCCACTGTTTCAAATGGCTTTTTAGAGTCAGCTTTATCAGTGCTTGAGTTTTTGCCTCTTTTTTTTGCCATGCTACCTCTCTTTTAGATATTATGTTGGTTGTTGTTTTTATAGTTTTTGGTTTTAAATGGCAACTTTTTTTACCTCACTCAATTTATTCGCCTTAATCCTGAAATCATTCAAGATATTCATGTATGTGATAAAGGCTTCGTAAGGGCTGTCATAGGGATTAAAGTACTTATGAACATCGCCGTCATTGAACCATTTCGTGCACATGTAATAAAAATGGTCGCTTGTCTGAAGTTTTCTCCATTCATCAGTCAATGCAGGATTTCTCGACAATTTGACGGCAGTCTCAAGATGGTATATGCATTTCAACGCTTCCTGCTGCATTTTGTTGCCGAGCCACGCGCTCAAATCCCTCTCGATATCAGCCCAGCTAACATAATGCGGAAAATCCAGCTCAGCAACAGCGTCATACTTCTTTATCGCTTCGCTGGGCGTGACAAATTCATTGTCATTATGCCTTAGTATCTCATAAGGCAGGTGCCTTAAGAATTCAAAAATCCCCTTGTCTTCCCACTGGTGCTCGCCAAAGGTTTCATAATCCATAAACAAGTTCACAGCATTTCCATTGCCGTTAATCTTGCTTATCCACTGGGCGTATTTCGGCGCTGTCAAGGGAAACTCCTTCCATGTTTTTTCTGAAAACCTGAATGCAATATCGTCTGAAAGCCTGTAGTTCTTAAGAAGCAGTTTTATATTTTTGGCTCCCTTTGGCTTGTAAATAAAATTAGGGCTTCTCCATTGCAGTATATGGTCTGCGCCTTCCGCAAGAATCCCTTTGTAGCCCATTTTTTCCACAAACCCTGCCAATTCATTGTTGTAAATAAGCTCTGTATTCCTGAAAACGCCCGGCTTGACATTAAACAACTGCCTTATCTTTTTGTTGTGCAGCTCAACCTGCTCTTTAAATTCTTCCTTAGAGTAGAGATAAGAAATTGTGTGATGGTATGTTTCATCCAGAATCTCAACGCATCCTGTATCCACCAGCCTCTTAAAGCTGTCAATCACTTCAGGAGCAGACTTTTCTAATTGCTCAAGCACGACTCCGCTCATGCTGTAAGCCACCTTGAATCTCCCATCAGTCTTGTTTATTAAGTCGAAAATCATATTGTTTGCCGGGAGGTAGCACTTATGGGTCACTTTTTTTATTATGGCTTCATTCTTATGCTCATCAAAATAGCTGTTATGGTGGCCAACTTCAAATACAGAGTAGTGCCTAAGCCTGGGAGGCTGATGCAGCTGGAAATAAAAGCACACGCTTACCATTTTTGTTTGTTTACTTTATGATTTATTTTTAAATTTATTTTTGTTAACCAATTTTATTTTTTAAATATTTAATGAGCGAATAGTTTATTGATTTTAATGTGTTATCTGTTATTTATCCTTATATTTAACCTTTACTGAGTAATTCATTGTAGACATTTATGCATTTTTCTGCAGGCACATCCCAGTTAAATTTTTTAACCTCAAAATATCCGTCATCTTTAAGCGTCTCGTGCAGTGTTTTATACCTCAAGAGCGAAATTATCTTGTTGCTTATTTCATTTACATCCCAGAAATCAACCTTTAGGCAGTGCCTAACAACTTCTGACACGCCGCTCTGCTTCGACACAATAATGGGTGTCTTGTTTTTCATTGCCTCTAAAGCAGTAATTCCGAACGGCTCTGAGACGCTCGGCATAACATAAATGTCTGCCATTTTGTAAGCCCTTTCAACATCGTCCTGGTTAAGAAAGCCGGCAAACAGCACTTTGTCAGCAATGCCAAGCTCTGCAGCCTTCTCAATTATGAAAGGCTCCATGTCGCCGG
>CAZJBR010000055.1:2122-4768 GCA_964544435.1 uncultured Methanosarcinales archaeon | reverse complement strand
ATAATTTCAATAAACTATTTAAACTTTATCAAAAATACCCGTATTATGCAAGTAGACAGAAAGCTTCTGGAGCACGTTGCAGATGTCGCAAGAATAAGATTAACCGAAGAGGAAATTGAGAAATTTCTGCCGCAGCTCAAGGAAGCGTTGGAATTCTTCTCAAAACTTAAAGAGGTTGACACGGAAAACGTCAAGGCAAGCTTCCAGCCCGTTGAACTGAAGAACGCAATGCGCGAAGACAAGGAGCAAAAGTGCTTGCCTCAGGGAGACGCCTTGTCGCTGACTGGACATAAGAAAGACGGATATTTCAAAGGGCCAAGGGCTGTTTAAGATGAAGAAATTGTTTTTTTCAGTCTTAGTTACATTAATTTTAGTAATTTCATGCGCAACAAAAGAGCAGGCTGATACGCAAAAAATCATGGAAAACAAGATCGCATACGCAGTAATTGAAACGGATAAGGGGAATATCAAGGCAGAACTCTACACGAGCCAAGCTCCGGCAACAACAAAAAATTTTATCGAATTGGCTAATTCCGGCTTTTACAACGGGCTGACTTTCCACAGAGTCGAACCTGGGTTTGTTGTTCAGGGCGGCGATCCAAGTGGTGATGGGACGGGCGGTTCAGGCAGAACAATTCCCTTAGAGGTTAAGCCGGAGCTCAAGCATGTAAAAGGGGCGCTTGGGATGGCCCGCTCCCAGAATCCCGACAGCGCATCCTCGCAGTTTTACATAACTCTGGCAGAAACACCATTTCTTGACGGGAATTATGCTGTCTTCGGAAAAGTTGTACATGGGATGGATGTTGTAGAAAAGATAAAGGTCGGGGACAAGATGAATAAAGTTTACATAGGTGATGGCTGATGCACAAGCAATTGAAGCTTTATTTGACAATGTTTTCCTTTTTTGTACTGGGGGAAACAATGCTGGGGCCAATATTTTGGATGCCGGAATTGCATGGTCTATCTTCATGTTAATTTCTGGAATGGGTGTATATTTAATGGCAAAGATTCAGGATAGAATTAAAAAATATACAAAATTCATAATTGGGGGATATTTATTAATAAGTTTAGGATTTTTAGGGTATTATTTCGTCTCAAATGTCATTCAACTATTCTTAGTGCAAATACTTATGGGAATCGGCACAATAATAGTTGTACCGGCTCGTGATTCTTTTTATACAGAATATTTAGAAAAAAAGAATCTTGCATCCCAATGGGCTGCATGGGAAAGTCTATGGTTTATTACAGCTGGAATTGCAGCATTGTTGGGGGCGTTTATTGCAAATGAATTTGGTTTTAGATTTCTATTTTTAACAATGTTTATTTTATCTTTGATAGGGCTGGCTATTTCGACCCAACTGAAGGACAAAAATGACAACAAGGCAATTCATTGAAAAAATCAAGAATCAGGAGATAGACCTAGTTGAGCATACGGAAAAAGTAATTGAGGAATGCAAAAAGATAAACGAGGAGTATGATTATTTCAATGTGATTTCTGAGGAATTGGCATTGCAGCAGGCAAACAATTTAAAAAAACTCATTAAAAATAAGGACAGTTCAATAAAAAATAAAAAACTTCTTGGCGTTGCTATTTCAGTAAAGGACTCCATTTGCGTTAAGGACGTTGAAAGCACAGCCGGCTCAAGGATTTTGCTGGGATACAGGCCTTTGTTTGATGCTTTTGCTGTTCAAAGAGTTAAGGAAGAGGGCGGGATAATAATTGGGAAAACTTCCCAGGATGAATTTGGATTTGGGGGATTTAGTGTCAATGTTGGGATTGGGTTTAATATACCAAAAAACCCATTTGACAAGGAAAGAAGCTGCGGCGGCTCTTCAGGAGGGGCAGCGGGATTAAGCCAAAAATTAGACTGGCATATTGCATTAGGGGAATCCACTGGAGGCTCAATTGTAGAGCCTGCGTCTTTTTGCGGAGTTTATGGATTATGCCCGACTTATGGCAGGGTTTCAAGATATGGCTTGATTGATTTTGCAAATTCTCTGGATAAGATTGGACCAATGGGAAAAAATATTGAAGATGCTGCACTGTTGATTGGGGTGATCTCCGGTTATGATGCGAAGGACAGCACTTCATTAAATGTAAAGAATGAAAATTATGAGAGTTATCTGAAAAAGCCGGTCAAAGGCATGAGAATAGGAATAATAAAAGAGGCTTTTGGCTCTGGAGTTGAGAGGGAAGTGGAGAAAAATGTTTATAACGGCATAGAAGAGCTGGAAGAAGAAGGGGCTAAAGCTGAAGAAGTCTCTTTGGAATTGCCGATAAAGTACGGGATTGCGACTTATTATATGATTGCGACAAGCGAGGCAAGCACAAATCTAGCTAAGCTGTGCGGAATGCGCTACGGAATTGCTGAAAAGCTCGAAGGCAGCTTCAATGAATACTTTACAAAAGTCAGGAGCAAAAACTTTGGAGACGAGGCAAAGAGGAGGATAATAATAGGCACATTTGCAAGAATGGCCGGCTACAGGGACGCGTTTTATTTGAAAGCTATGAAAGTTAGGACACTGATGATAAATGAGTACAAAAAAGCATTTAAAAGGTTTGACGCCTTGGTGAGCCCGACAACCTCAATTTTAGCCCCAAAATTTTCAGAAATAGAAAAATTAACCCCCTTGCAGCATTATATG
>CAZJBR010000055.1:0-2022 GCA_964544435.1 uncultured Methanosarcinales archaeon | reverse complement strand
AAAATGAAATTTAAAGAGTTATTTGAAAGTTGGATTTTTGATTTCCTATCAAAGTGGCCTAGATGCAGCAATGGTAGTTTATTCGTTGGAAATAAAATTACAAAATCAATATTAGTTTATTGCTTTTATATGTGGATTTTAAATACCAATTTTTTACTCTAAACTTGGAAATTTATTGAGGAGAGATTAAAATGAAGCAAAAAGATTATGATTCTAATTTAAAATTTATAGAAGAAACTTCTTTAGGGATGCTAAACTTATCAAAAGAAAAAGGCTTTGAGTTGCCTTTCAGGATTTACAGGATTCAGATAAAGCTTGGAACAAATGTTCACGAAATCCTTACACAAGTTCAAGAATCTTTTTTTGATAGGGTTTCTACTGCATACAATTATGATAATATTTATTTCTTTGCCGTGCCAGAAGATTTTGAACTTGTCCACGAAGCATTAACCAATCTAAATCCAGAAAATATAGAAACAATTGGTTCTGGTTTTATTGATAAAATAGAAAATCAATTTTTGTTTGTTGAATTTTTTATGCATTACGAAAATAAAAGAGCCATGAAAGGCATAGTAAAAATCGATGGCACAGAGTTAGAGTGGAAAGGTGAAGCCGCCTTTATTTTGGAAAAAGGTAAAAAATGAGATTTAATTCCGATATTGTCATTGGTTTAGAAGTGCATGTAGAGCTAAACACAAAAACAAAACTCTTCTGCCCCTGCCCAACCAGAGGGAGCGAGGAGCCAAATACGAGAACTTGCGAAATATGTTTAGGCATGCCTGGTTCCAAACCAGTTTTAAACAAAAAAGCTGTTGAGTTTGCAATCAAATTATGCATGGCTTTAAATTGTGAGATATCCCCAGAACTGATATTCTCAAGAAAATCCTATTTCTATCCTGACATGGCAAAAAATTATCAAATCTCCCAGTATGAAATTCCTCTTGGAAAAAATGGAAAATTAAAATTAAGTGGTGGAAAAGAAATTGGGATCACGAGAGTGCATATGGAGGAAGATCCTGCTTCTTTGGTGCATCCTGCTGGATTAAAAGAAAGCCAGTATGTTTTGGTTGACTATAACAGAAGCGGAAATCCATTGGTGGAGATTGTTACAGAGCCTGGCTTAACAAGCCCGGAGGAGGCAAGAGATTTCATGAAGCAGCTGATTAGCGTGCTTAACTATCTTGAGATTTTTGATATTGATTCCGGGATAATAAAGGCAGATGCAAATGTCTCAATAAAAGAAAGCAGCTACACAAGAGTTGAAATAAAAAACATTACTGGGTTTAAAGAAATAGAGAGAGCATTGGTTTATGAGGTTAACAGGCAAAAAGACGAAATAAAACATCACAAAAAAATTGAGCAGGAAACAAGGGCGTGGGATTCAGAACATGGAATTACATTTTCCTTAAGAAAAAAAGAAACAGAGGAGGATTATGGCTATATAATTGATACAGATTTGACTGTTGTTGAAATCGCAGATAAACTGATTAAGGAAATTAAAAAAGAAATGCCGGAACTTGCTCAGGATAAAGTCAAAAAATTTGTTGAAAAGCATAAGATAAAGAAAGAAGACGCTGAAATTCTTGCTGCAGAAAAAGAATTGGCAGAAATGTTTGAGAAAGTAGCAGAAGAGATTAATCCAGTTTTGGCAGCAAAATGGCTCAGAAGGGAGCTTGCAAGGGTTCTGAACTACAGCAAAAAGGAATTAAATGAAATTAAGATTAACGAGAAGCACGTCATTGATTTATTAAAGTTGGTTGAAAACAAAAAAATAACTGACAATGTTGCTTCTAAAATCCTAGAAAAACTGGTTGAAAAGCCGTTTGATGTGAAAGAATATGTAGAAAAGGAAAAGCTTGAGGCTGTTTCTGACATTTCCGAGCTGGAAAAGTACTGCAAGGAAGCGATTGAAGAAAACCAGCAGGCAGTTGCTGATTACAAGAAAGGTGAAAAGAAGGCTTTGAATTTTATTGTCGGAAAGGTTATGCAAAAGACAAGAGGAAAAGCAACTCCGAAAGAGGT
>CAZJBR010000054.1:0-4791 GCA_964544435.1 uncultured Methanosarcinales archaeon | reverse complement strand
TAAATATCCACCACAACAGTCGCTTTCCAGTGGCTTTTTTCCTTCTTAACCTCAAACATGTGCATTGTGACTGCCTTTATGTCGTTCTCCAATTTTTGTTTTTGCGGATTTATAGTGTCTCCTTCAAGAGCTGCCTTCAGACGATATTTTTCATTTTCAGCTATTGAAACCTCAACTTTTTTAAAAACCATATATTTTGAATCTTTTAAAAAAAGAATTTCCGACAAAAAATCATAAAGCAGACTGTCAACCTCCTCATTTTCCAGCTCAAATTCAACTTTTTGTTTTGCCTCTACTGTTCTCAGATCAGCGCTCAGCTCAAAAATTGCCAGTGCTGCATTTTCAAACAGATCATTTAAGCTCTTGCCATAAGCCTCAAATGCTATGTCTGCTATTGCAACATCCTCAAGAAACTTGTATTTTTTTTTGTCGTTGTGGATGTTCATTTTAATGTTGAAAAAGTTCCCCCACAAGCCATATAAAAAATATGCCTAGCGCAAGCAAGCCAAACTGGGCAATGGATTTTCTAAAATCCTTTTCCTTGTGTATTTCAGGTATCAAGTCCGTGCTTGCTATGTAGACAAAGCCGCCGACGGCAAAAGAAGTGAGGAAAATAGTCGAGTTTTCTATTGCATTTGAGTAAAAGTAAGCAGCTAATGCGCCTATCACTGCAGTCAGGGCTGTCAGAAAATTATAGACAAGCGCTTTCATTTTTGAAAAGCCGCCATAAATCAAGATTGAGAAATCTGCTATCTCCTGAGGAATCTCGTGCGCTATAATCGCGATTGTTGTAACAATGCCCAGGGCAGTATTGTTCATGAAGCTTACTGCGATGACAGCTCCATCAAGAAAATTGTGGATTGCGTCGCCTATTACATTAAGATATGTGAAGCCATGCACTTCCTCATGCTCATGCCCTGTATGGTGGTGGTGCCAGTAAAGGAATTTTTCCAGAATGAAAAATGACAGTATGCCCAGCAAGATGAAAACAGGCACGCTTTCCTTAAACCCCCCCTCAAGCGCCTCCGGAAGCAGGTCAAGAAATGCTGCCCCAAGCAGCGAGCCCGCAGCAAAACTAACCAAAAAAAACAGGATTTTATTCAAAGTCTTTTCTTTTAGGAATACAAAAATTCCAAGAATTGATATTAAGCTTACTATAAAAACTGCAATGAGGATTTGAATCAATATTATTGGCATTTTAAATTCATGATATTTCTATTATCTTTTGTTTGGATGTATGGCCGGAGGCGATGCGCACACCTGAAGACGGGATATTAAAATATTTAGCTAAAGTTTTTACAAGAGCCGTATTTGCTTTTCCATCGATAGGTGGTTCTTTCACTGCAACGAGAAAATTCGCGCCGTCAATTTTTTCAATTTTCTCTTTCTTGGAATTCGGTTTTATCTTGACGGTTATTCTCATTTTATAACTAACCTTTGATATTCCCGCAGGGCTTGAGACCGCAGACAGGCTTGCTTATTCCAGCCTCTGCAACTGCATTTATCACGTCATTTATATTTTTATATGCGAATCCAGCTTCCTCTGCAAGTCCGGGCATTGATGTTGCCTTGACGTAGATTCCTCTTTTTTCCATGTCTTTCTGAAGCTGCTCACCTCTCACTTGGTGCTTCGCAGCAGCCCTTGACATTGTTCTGCCGGAGCCATGAGCTGTTGAACCAAAAGTTTCATCCATTGCCTTTTGAGTTCCAACAAGCAAGAAGCTTCCTGTTTCCATTGAGCCGCCTATAATAACGGGCTGGCCAGTCTCTTTGTAAAGGTTTGCAAGCTCAGGATGATGAGGCGGAAAAGCCCTTGTGCTTCCTTTTCTGTGGACAATCAGTTTCTTCTTGCGCCCATCGACACTGTGCTCCTCGAGCTTTGCTATGTTGTGGGCAACATCATAAACCATGTTCATTTCCAGCTTTTCAGCATCTGTGTGGAAGACTTTTGAAAAGCCTTCCCTTATCCTATGTAGGATTACCTGCCTGTTGGCAAAAGCCATATTGGCTGCGCATGCCATCGCCTTGTAATAATCCTGGCCTTCATTGCTCTGGAACGGCGCGCAAGCCAACTCTCTGTCATAAACCTCTATTCCATATTTTTTCATTGCGCCTTCAAAAATTCTCAGGTAATCTGTGCCAATCTGGTGCCCAAAGCCTCTTGAGCCGCAATGAACCATCACTACTATCTGCTCAGGTTCTGTAATGCCAAACCTTTTTGCTATTTCCACATCAAAAATATTTTCTGCCCTTACAATCTGGATTTCAAGATAATGATTGCCTGAACCCAAAGTTCCCAATTGGTGCATTCCCCTTTCAATTGCCTTTGAGCTCACTTTCTCAGGCTCAGCCCAGTCTATTCTCCCATAGCCTTCTGTTCTTTCAATATCTTCCTGCCACCCGTATCCGTTTTCAACACACCATTTTGAACCGTTTGACATGATTTCCTTAAACTGCTGCCTATTGGCCTGGACAAAGCCTTTTGCTCCGACTCCAGAAGGAACTGTCTTGAACATAGTATCAACTATCTCTTTTAGTTTTGGCTGGACTTCTTTGAATGTCAAATTTGTTGTTACTAAACGCATTCCGCAATTTATGTCAAAACCAATCCCGCCAGGTGAGATTATTCCGGTTTCTGCATCAAAAGCTGCAACGCCGCCGATGGGAAAGCCGTAGCCCCAGTGCCCATCCGGCATACAGAAACTGTATTTTTGGATTCCCGGCAGGCAAGCAACATTCGTTACCTGATTAAACACTCCAGCATCCATTCCTTCAAGAAGCTTCTCGGTTGCATAAATTCTTGCAGGAACCAACATTCCCTTCTTGAATGATGTTGGTATTTCCCAAATCACATCGCTAACTTTCTTTATGTCTTTGGGCTTCTCGAAATTCTGTTCCATTTATTTCCTCCTTCTTGTTTAGTTTTTAAGATAAGTTTTTATTTATTTCTCAATCCGCTTTCGGTAAACATTAGTTTTCAGCGGCAACGACGATTTCTGTTTTTTGTCATGTTTCCGCCAACCCAGTCAATCCGCCCCGCATATTAATCAAATCATCAAAAGCGGATTGTTTTACAATTGAGGTAAATAAGTCGTTCTCGTTTTTATTGAATTATTTTTTTGATAAGTTGAATTTCAATCGAAATATTTAACCTATTCTTGCGTAGAATTTGCATTCCACACATACTCTCTGCATTTGGCTAACGCCAATTATTGCGAGCATGCGCAGTAGAAGTTGAACATGCTATAGTTTATTTAAAGGTTTTCTTTTCTATATTGTAAACGAAATTCGTTTTTCACTCACAAAATGTTTTTTTTCAATATTTACAAAAATCAGCCCCTTATGAGCTTTTTCGCAAGGCTTTTAAATTGGCAAAAACCTGCTGTCAAGCCGGCAATAAATTTAAATCATGCGAGGTGAATAAGATGGCAAAGAAGAAAAAAGAGCAAACAGTTGAACAGCAGTAAGTTTTAATGACTGTCAATTATAATTTTAATTTTTTTTCTCTTTTTTGATTTTATAGCAAATGTTTATATCCTCAAGGATAAATTCAATACCAAAATGAAAGAGATTACTTTAAAGCCAATAGGTTTTGTAAAAAACAATGTTAAAGAAGCAAGATTTGGCAATTTTGCAAATGAAATCTCTGAAGTTATTGTTGAGGAAAAATTTACTGAAGCATTAGACGGCATTGATGATTATTCTCATGTAATAATTGTTTATTGGATGGATAAAGTGAAAGATTATGTGATAAAACACCAGCCGCAAGGAAATCCAAATGTGCCAATTGTTGGAATCTTTGCGTGCAGATGCCCCGCAAGGCCAAATCCGATTGCAATAACAACAGTAAAATTGATAAAACATGACAAGAACAAAATAGTAGTTAAAGGCTTGGATGTTTTGGACGGCACACCTGTAATTGATATAAAACCTTACTGGCCACAATATGATAAAGTCGAGAATGGCAAAATACCTGATTGGATAAATAAGCTGGAATTCTAAAATTGTTAAATTATAAATTTTATATCAGAAAATTTAAATATCAATTAGATAACTCCTATTCAAAATGCAGATAAAAGACTTGAAACCAAAGCAGGGCAATGTTGACATAACAGTGGATGTTGTTGATGTGGGCGAAGTCAGGGAATTCAACAAATTCGGCAAGCCTGGAAGAGTTTCGACTGCAATCGCAAAAGACGCCACTGGGGATATAAAGCTTACGCTATGGAACGATGATATTGAAAAAGTCAAAGCAGGCGACAAGGTTCACCTAACAAATGGGTATGTAAACGAGTGGCAGGGCGAAATGCAGCTGACCACAGGAAGAATGGGCAAGATGGAGGTTATAGGAAAAGCCGAGGGCGGCTCGGATAAAGACCCTGACTCTGAAATTAAGACAAATATCCCCATTAAAGAGCCTGATGAAGACGTCAGCGTTGAGGAAGAGGACATAGACGATTCGGACGACGAGGAGATTTAAATCGAAAGTCTTTTAAATTATTATCTTGTTCTTAATTTTTGGTTGGGCATCATGGGGATTTAATAAGCTTAGGCTTATATTGCCAGAACGGTAGCTCAGCCTGAGAAGGAAGCTAGAAGTCTTCGGCTACGGAGAGCACACAGCTTTAATGTTGGCTTAAACGGCTGAAGACCGTGGTGAAAGGTTCACGTTTAGTGTTCTTCCACAATCATGGATTCAAAAAGGCTTGCTTTTGCAAGTTCCTGAAAGTTCCATCCGCCCCATTTTTTAAGCAGATAGGGTTGCAGTCAGTATTCTTCCCGCGATTATGT
>CAZJBR010000053.1:0-4930 GCA_964544435.1 uncultured Methanosarcinales archaeon | reverse complement strand
GAGGTTGAGCAGATCATCAGCGAAATTCTTGAGAAAAAGCAGCAATAGAAAGGTTTAAATATATTCTAAAAAGTAGAATGTCAAAAGAGAGGTGCGTTGATGGCTTTCTTTAAGCTGGCGAAGAAAAAAAAGGATAAATCATTGGATTTGCAGATATCCCCTCCTGAGATGCAGGCGCCAGCCCAAAACTCGCCCATTGAGCAAGTTCTTATGATGAAACAGCAGGGATACACTAACAACCAGATTGTCCAAACCCTTCAAAGCCAGGGCTATAACACAAACCAGGTTTATGATGCAATAAACCAGGCAGGCTTAAGCGGCGGAGTTCCCGCTGCTGCGCCGCCAGAAGATATGGAAACCGGGATGCCTGATTACGGGCAGAGCTACGAGCAGCCTTACCAGCAGCCATTCCAAAGCCTTCAGACGCCCAAAGAGCTTGAAACTCCTGTCTCCATAGATGAAGAAAGGATACAGGAAGTGGCAGAAGCCATTATTGATGAGAAATGGGATGAAATGGCAAAAGATATAAGGAAAGTAATTGAGTGGAAGGAAAAAAGCGAGGACAGGCTGGCGAAGATTGAGCAGCAGATAATAGATATGAGGATTAGCATGGATTCATTGACAAAAAGCATAATGAGCAAGATTACAGCCTATGACCAGAATATTGTTGACGTTGGCGTGGAAGTAAAGGCTATGGAAAAGGTATTCCAGAAAGTTCTGCCTAATTTAACAGAGAGTGTCAATAAGCTGGACAGGATGACCAAAGGGTATAAAGAGCCTGTGAAGAAATGAGTTTAGGAGGATTCTAGTATTTGTTGATTATTTCAATTCTCGCTGATTAATATTGATATGTATTCGAAAATTAGTTCCAGCCAATTCTGTTCTGATTTGAGTTATATATTGCGGCTCTCGACCGTTATACCATACATCAAGTCGGTGTGTGGGATGTAATTCAATATGAGCATCATCGAGGTACCATCCAACTTCAGATAAATCAACTACTTTCTTATCGGTAGGCATTTTCCACGAAGAAACTTGGAATCTTTGAAGCATTGCTCTATAAATGTTTAGTACATCATCTTTAGTGACCTTTTGCAGTGTTAGTTTATCAGGTAGCTGCTCAATTACTGCATTTGACACATATTTGCTCACTTCATCTTCAATGCTTGAATAATCAAAAGGGCCTGATAAAGAAACAGTTATACAATTTGGTTCTGGTAGAAACTTTAATAGTTTCTCCAAATCTGTTAGCTTTAGTGGCACAGGACCAGGTGGTAACTCATTTTTACCGGACATATTGTTGTGAAATCGAAAAACATATTTAAACATATCGCTTGTAACTACTTTTGAATTTTGACATTTGGAATTATGTTGATTAAAATTTTTTATTAATGAACTTCCGTTCGTGCATAAACTCATAAAAATTAAGTTTAATTAAAAAATAGAGAAATCTTCAAAAATGTGCTAAAGTTGTTTTCAACCGCCTTTGCTAGCCAGCAGCGCAATAGTGAAAACGGCTATTGCAAAAACCATAATCATGCCGAGAAAGGTAGGATGGAAAATCAAGTTCACTGTTTTTGAAAGGTCTTTCTGGGTTTCTGAAGGAACATCAACCTGCTCACGCACCTTTACTCCGACCGCTATTATAACCGTTAGCAGGATGAATGTAAGCATAATGCCCTTGAGCGCAGGAAAAGATTCCATGTCTGCGCCAAGCATCTTTGACGCTGTGTTTATTAAGACCACGAACAGTAAGATGACTGCAAGATAAGGCGCAACGCTGGCAATCACATTTGTAGCTATCGGAGATATCAGCACGAATATGCCCATCAGCAATCCGACCATTGCATGTATGAAATGATTATCGCCCAAGACCTTTGTCCAGAGCATTACAGCATACACAACCAGCCACACAAAAAGAAAGACAAAAATGCTTGAGAAATGCTCCAAGCCTGTAACGTCCAAGAATGTTGCCATGTTATTAAGCTACTTCTTTCCGAAAAGCTTGCTGAAGTCCATGCCCAAGCGGTTGAGGATTGTGCGGTCTTCCCTTTCCTTTGAATCGCCCGTAACCCAGGCTATTATTAATCCAAAAGTGACCAGCATGATGAATACAGCTACGCCTTCTGTGCCGAAAAAGTTTTCAAGGGTACTGCCAAAATCGCCTTCCCACCATCCGGCTGCCCCGCCAAAGATAAGTACTATGATGACAAATGAGACTAATGTAATCCAGCCGGGCATTGAAACGCCCAGGAATACATAATCCTGGCCAAATACTCCTATCAGGATAAGCAGGAAGATTACTGCAACAATAACAATTGAAACCTGGGGCAGTGCCTGATTTATAATGAGAACAGGGTCTGCATTTGAGGGGAATCTTTTAGTTACATGAGGCACTACAACAAGCAACGCAGCCACTATTGCAACAATGCTGTTGAGGTTTTTCTTTCCCTCGCCAAGAATTTTTGTTTTCTGAAGTATTGCGTATACAATGACAAAAATCAATAAGAAAGGCAGAATAATGTCTGTCAAGCCCCAATTGTCAAGATTCCTGAAAAAGCTTTCAAGCCTGAAGGACTCTGCAACCATTTTTTTGCCTCTTTTATTATAAGCTTTACCTATTTTGGAAGTAGTATATAAAGTTTATGAATGCTTTGCCTCTTTGGAAGGCTCTTTCATAGCATAAACCATGAATAAAATGATTATTGCCAGTAAAATTACAGCGCCAGCAATTTGGTCATTGCCTCCTGAAAAGTCACCTAGGCGCTCAAGCCAGCTTCTTCCGTTTTCATCCTTAATTGCATCAAGGAAGATGCCCACTATTGCTATAAAGACTATTATCATGAACACAATCTTCCAGCCTCCTTCAAGGTAAACTGCCTCACCTTCCTTGTAAAAGGAGCCGACCAATAGTAAGAACAAGACTGCCAAGAATAAAACAACAACTGCATTTGCTGATACTGTAGTTATAATCTCAACCAATTGGGAAGAGGCAACAACCAAAAATGCTATGACAAAGGCTGCAATTGCATTCAAGTTCTTCTTTGTGTATTTCTTGCCTTCAATCTCCTCCATGCCGAGCACTTTAGTCTTTTCCAGAATGGCAAATACAATCGTGAAAACCAACAAAAAAGGCAGGACAACATCAAACAACCCAATGCTGTCAAAGAAGTTTATGACTCCTCTAAAAGGGGTAACTGCAGCAACTTGGCTAGCCATGCGACTTTAACTCCAAAATGTGTATTTAAATGTTTCTTTTTTGTGTGGCAGGAAAGTAGCTATGAACGTAAGTGAGTATGTTTTGGGTTTTGTCGTCAAGACTAAAAACCTTTATAAATCTCGTATAAAACTTAACCAGTATGCTCAACAAAAACGAATTCAGTAAAATAAGGAAAGAGATGCATAATATTGACTTGAAGAGGGAAGAGATAATACAAACATCAAGGGAAGTGATAAACCTCTCAAAGCAAGTGATATATGCTGCGCAGAGAAATGACTTAAAGACCGCTGATTCTGTGGTCAGGAACATCAAAAACAAGGTTGCAAAGCTGAAAAAAATCAATATCAATACTGACACAAACATTAATTCTGTTGCATTCCAAGAATACGTTGAGGCAGCTGCATTCCACGAGTTTGTCAAGAACAATAGGATACCGACAAGAGCAAGCCTAGGAGTTTCTGCTGAAGATTATTTGTCTGGGTTATGTGACCTAACGGGCGAGCTTGTGAGGAAAGCAATTTATGATGTCATCCACAAGAAGTTTGACGAAGCGGAAAAAATAAAAGAGCTGGTGCATGACATTTACGGGGAATTTTTGAAACTTCACCTAAGAAACGGGGAATTGAGGAAAAAATCTGATTCCATAAAGTGGAATTTAAAGAAGCTGGAAGAAGTAATGTATGATGTTTCCATGAAAGGAAGGCATTAGTTTTTTTGGATTTTTAAGAAAAGAATTTTAGAATTATTGAAGAGTGCCTTTATTGTCCAAGGCAATAAGCAAGCAAAACATTAGATTTGTAAAAATTACCAGAATATGCCTAGAGCAATTCTTAACTAGCACTTTAGCTCGCCTATTTATACAATACCTTTAAATAAAATAAGTCAATCACTTCATTGTATGTTCTTCCACAGTATAAATCCTGTTTTGCTCGAGATTGGACCTTTACAAATCAGGTATTACGGATTGTTCTACGCGCTTGGTTTTATGATTGCCTATTTCATGATTTATTACCTTGCAAAGAGAAAGGAACTACCGTTGACAAAAGACGACGTTGCAGATTTTATTACTTATCAAATAGTTGGAATTGTTCTCGGCGCCAGAATAATCTATGTTTTGTTTTATAATCTTTGGTTTTACCTCCAAAATCCTTTTGATATTTTTGCAGTCTGGCACGGCGGCTTGAGCTTTCACGGAGGATTATTGGGGGCAATAATTGCCACCTACCTATTCTGCAAAAAGAAGAGAATAGAGTTTTATGAAATTGCAGATATTACAGTTGTTCCAGTTGCATTGGCATTGGCTTTGGGTAGGATTGGCAATTTCATTAATGCGGAGCTTTATGGAAGAATAACTGATGTTTCATGGTGCATTGACTATTCAAAGAACAAGTTTGTTGAAAATCTGCCGTCGGGATGCAGGCATCCTTCTCAGATTTATGAGTCAATGAAAAATCTTGCGATATTTTTTGTTTTATGGCTAATTAAAGACAAAGAACTGCCCAAAGGATTTATGTTCTGGAGCTTTGTTTCTTTATACGGACTTCTAAGGACAATAGTGGAATTTTTCAGGCAGCCCGACGAGCAAATCAGCTATATCTTTGGTTATTTTACAATGGGGCAGGTATTGAGCTTTCCGTTGTTTTTGCTGGGAGCGTACATGTTATTTAGATTAAAAATAAAAGCCAGATAGTTAAGATTTTTGTTTCGTAT
>CAZJBR010000052.1:0-4936 GCA_964544435.1 uncultured Methanosarcinales archaeon | reverse complement strand
TTTCTTGCAGCTTCGTCAAGCATTGAGAGGTTTACGGATTTGATTCCGTCTTTCAGTATTTTCTCAACGATTGGGTGTTCCATTTTAATGAGCCTGTTGGGATTCGAACCCAAACGAACCGGTTTCATCCCGCTTAGCTGTTTTGCGAGCAAAGCGAGCACTCGAGGCTTTATGCCTCGCAAAGCGTTAACCGATTTTGCGGTTATCCGAAGCCGATTATGCTGTCCGTTACATCACAGGCCCAGTTTATATATCTTCTCATCAATCATTATTAAACATTTCTAAAAAATGCCTGATAATGAATAGGCGCGGAGGAGGAGCACAAAAGGATTTTTAGCCCAACTGCCGAATGCCGACGCGCACTATCTATCGTGAGCGAAGCGAACGTATTGGATTTGTTATTTAATAATCGAATTGAATGTTCAGCATGCTTCTTGCCTTTGACAATAGGGCATTTACAATCAATTAAAATTTTTAAAATAATCAAAACAAAAGAACTATACTCACGGGCAAATATAATTGAGCAATTGTTGCCCGTTCGTAATAAGCAAAGGCAATAATTATGCTCAATTATTTGTTGCCTTTACTATATCTACTGCCGGTTTTTGCTCAGTGTTATCTCAATTGTCGAGACTCTTACGTCCCTGCCTTCCATATTCTTGAATCCCTCTGAGTCAATCTTTATGCCAGTGACACTTACTGCATTGTCCATAAACCTTTTTGCTGATACTTCTGCGACATCAACAGCCCTGCTAATGAACTTGCCCCTTGCCTTTATTATGACATCGTCGGCATTTTTAGTCGTGAACTGCATCACTACCCCGGTTACATAGTTCATAAACGGCTTTCCGCCGATAAAAACGCTGTTGCTGTCCGTTCTGCCGCTTCCTTCTTCAAATTGTGTTATTGTCGACATAGCAATCTGCACCCCCAAAAACAATGCAATTTAGACTAGAATATTTAAATGTTTTGAAATCATCCCTTCACAATCTTCGCCCTCAGCACTTTCTTGCCCTGCACATCTTCCATTATGATTTTGTAATTTTGGTGCTCAATAACATCGCCTGCCTTTGGAGCTCTTCCCAAGGTCGCAAGCACAAAGCTGTCCAAATCCACAAAATCTGATTTTTTCAGCGACATGCCGGTTTTTGCATTTATCTCTTCAATCTCTATAGAGCCTTTGACAGCCCATTCATTCCTAGCGACTTGTTCAAAATTCGGGTTTATCCTGTCGCTTTCGTCGATAATCTCGCCGACAATCTCCTCCAAAATGTTTTCAATCGTTACAAGCCCAACTACATGAGCTCTTTCATCTATCACAACAGCCATATGCTGCTTCCTGTTTTGAAACATCTTAAGCATTGTGTCCATTTTCTTGTTTTGGAATACAAACAACGGTTTTTTCATAATTTGTTTTATGTCAATATCCAGCTTTCCGTCCTTTATGAATTTAAGCAGATCCTTTAGGTAGAGTATCCCCACAATATTGTCCTTGTGTTTCTCGTAAACCGGGAACCTGGAGTACATCTTGGCTGTCGGAAGCTGAAGTACATCCTTGATTTGCATCTCGGAGCTCACTGAAGTTATGTATTTTTTTGGAGTCATTACATCTCCTGCAGTTATGTTGTCAAAATCAAAAATTCTTTGTATCAGCTTTTTTTCCATTTCCTTTATTGAGCCTTCCTCCTCGCTGACTTTGATTATGCTCCTGAGCTCCTCTTCGGATATAAGCGGCAGCTTTTTGGCGCCAATCAGCCTGTTTATGCCCTTCAGAAAATATTCCAAAATCTTTATCAGGGGATAGATGGCCACGCTTAAGTTCCATATCACAGGAGCGACTATGGGCGCTAAAACCTCGTTGTTGTTTGCCCCGATTGATTTTGGCGTTATGTCCCCAAAAATCAAAATAAAAAATGTGGCTATGCCGGTTGCTATGCCAATGGCGTTATGCTGAAAAATTTCAATTGCAATGGAGGTTGCGATAGCAGCAGCAGCAGTGTTCACAATGTTATTGCCTATAAGAATTGTCGACAGCAGCAATTCAGGATTATCTTTTAATTTCTTCACATAAGCCGCGCCAAACTTCTTTTTCTCAACCCAATGCCTGACTTTAAACCTGCTTAAGGACACCAGCGCGGTTTCTGACATGGCAAAAAAAGCAGAGAGCACTATCATCAGGAAGAACAAAATCAGCTCTGTGTTTGACGCCATTTTCACATCCTTTCCAATACATCAATGCCAAGCAAGCCCAGCCCATTTTTTATGACTTGCCTAACGGCAGTTATCAATGATAATCTGGCATTTTTTGTCTTTTCGTCGGACTTGAGTATCTGATGAATGTGATAATACTCATTGAATTTCTGGGCTACAGCATACAAGTAACAGGCAATCAAATGCGGCCTTAAATCGGCTGTTGCCTTCCCAACAATTTCCGGGAAGTCTGCTACCAGTTTGACCAGTTCGGCCTCTTCCTTCTCCCTCAGCATGCTTAAGTCTGCCTTAGAGCCAATTCTTTTAGCTTTCTTCAGTATGCTGCTTATTCTTGCGTAAGCGTACTGTATGTAAGGCGCTGTCTCGCCCTCAAACGAAAGCGCCTGCTCCCAGTTAAATACAACATTTTTTTCAGGGCTGACTTTCAGAATGCCGTACTTAATAGCGCCGTAGGCAATTGCTTTCGCAGCCTTTTCATCAAATTTATCGTACCTCTTCTTCAGCTCTTCTGTAGATTTATTAACAGCCTCTCTCATAAAATCCTCAAGCAGCACAACATTTCCTTTTCTTGTTGACATCTTGCCTTCCTGCAACAGGATAAATGAGTAGTGGACAACTCTTGGGGCTTTCAGCTCAAGTTCCTTTAAAACCGCTGCAATCTGCTCCTGATACAGCTTTTGGTCCTCCCCAAGCACAACTATGTTATCTCCCTTTTCGAGCTTGTCAAAATTATAAGCAATATCCCTCAAAGGGTAAAGGGATGTGCCATCCCCTCTTGTCAATACCAATATTGGGATTTTCATTCCGAGCCCGTAGCCCTTTTGGTCTAAAACCCACCTGTTGAAGCCGTCAATAAACAGCTTGCCAGTCTTCTCGAGCCTTTTAAGAGCCTGGTCTGTTTTTTTATCCCATAAATATTTTGACTCATAATCAAATGAATCGTACTTGATTCCAAGCTCTGAAAGAATTTTCACCTGCCCTTCAACGCAGGTTTTTACTATTTTTTCAAATTTTTTCCTGACATCTTTGTCATTTTTTTCCAGATTATTAAGCAGTTCAAGCACGTTCTTTTCCAGCTCGGGATTTTCCTCAATTTTTTTGTTTATTTCAACGTATATTTTCAATAAATCCTCAAAGTTGACATTTTTCTTTACTTCTGCGCCAAGAACAAGCATAGCTATCTGCTTTCCAACGTCATTGACAAAATAGTGCGTTTCGACTTTATATCCCTGAAATTTTAGAATCCTGACTATTGAATCGCCTATGAGCGCATTTCTCGCCCTGCCGACATGGGGAGATGCATTCGGGTTTATGCTTGTATGCTCAACCAAAATCTTTTTGCCCTTGCCTGCTCCAGTCGTGCCGTATTTGTTTTTTTGCTTTAGTATCAAGTTTATTGTTGCCTCAGCAATTTTATTTTTATTGATAAAAAAGTTCAAATATGGCCCTATAGCCTTAACCTCATTAATGAGTTCATTTGGCTTGAACTTCTTGCCTAACTCCAACGCGATTTCATTTGGAGATTTTTTCCATTCCCTGGCAAGCATAAAGCACGGGAACGCATAATCCCCCATTTCAGGATTTGGAGGCACTTCTAATTCTATGCTTTCAAGCTTGGTCTCTTTTTTAAGAAATTCTGTGATTGCTGATTTGAATTCGTCCATATCCTGCTAACAGAATAAGTATGATTTAAAGGTTTCGAAATTAGTACTAAAATTTATTTAACTTTTTCTATAAAGGCTGAAAGTCCTTTGTAGGTTCTATTGTATATAAAGTCAAGATATTCTGCCTCTCTGCTTAAGATGTATAATTCATTAGTCGCCTCTCTTGAACTAAGACCTCCAAATGTAATACCCACACCAACACCTGAAAAACCAAGCGTGCTTATAAATTTTCTTCTTGTCATTCCTTCTCTTTGTTTAACATTATAACCGCTTGTTAAGATGTATCCCAAAGCTGCGAGGAGTAATCCAAGAGAACTACCTGCCCCGATAGGCGTTGCTAATTTATCTAAATAAGTATTACCTGCACCAAAATAACCTATGCATGCCTGCAAATCGTCTGTCCTTTTCTTTGAACCAGCTGGTCCAAATGTTAGATTAAAAAGCAATTTAAAGCTATTATCGCCATATATTTTATAGTATTCTCCTAAAAAAGTACCATCCCCGTTCAAAACAGAAGCTACAACTTCATTATTTTTTGCCCATCTTTCAAATTCATTCTTTATTTTTTCTCCTACTTCGCTAAATGGACTTTTTCTTTGTATCTCCCTTAAATCTATTTCTCTTATTATTTGCGCAAGTGTGGATTTCATTTATTTCTAGAAAATAGGCGCAATTTAAATATGTTCTCTATTATAATTTGCAAATCCTGCCAACTCCCTTATCCTTATAACTTTCAAATTATGCTTTTTTGCAAATTTCTTTAATTCCCTGCCTTTTGCCCAATCCTTCTGTATCGTACCTTAACGGAAAGGTATGACCTGGCCTCGCCAAGTCGTTTGGTTTTATATTTTTATTTATTAATGTTTTAATTGTCTTTGCCCTGTCATAAGCAGAGATTCCTGTTATTGTGCCGTTTTTTGCGTCAACAGAGATTGTAAAAGCGCATTTTGTGAACTCTGTGTTTTCTTTTGCCATTAGGGGCAATTCCAGTTCATCAAGCTTTTCACCCAGCATAGGCACGCAGACCAGGCCTCTTGCGTTCTTTATCATGAAATTTATTT
>CAZJBR010000051.1:0-4991 GCA_964544435.1 uncultured Methanosarcinales archaeon | reverse complement strand
ACTTATTAAGCTCCGTGATGCTCATTATTTTTTATAGGATAAACTTAATTAATGAAAAATCTATTTCAGATAAAAATACGAATTACTGGGAAATTAGTTTTGGATTAATAGCCCTAACTCTAATCCTCTATCTAAGCCATTATATTTATCAAAATTACTGGGCAATAACTTTCTCAATGGCTGTGGCTTACGCTACAAATTTCAACAAAATCTTTATAAGAACCATAAACACAAGAAAAAATCCCTAAATCTTCGCCTTGACGAAATTCTTTGCCCCGCATGCAGTGCACTTCATGTAGGACAGCTCACCTTCTTTGACAATGGTAGTGTCGGGCTTGCCGCACTCAAAGCAAAGCACAAACTCATTTGCATACTGCCTTATCTTTTCGTTAATTCTTGAGGCAGAAACTTTTGTGCCCAGGATTAATGCGCCGCTTTTCTTTATCTCGCCAGGAGTAGCAAGCTCCTTGAGAACATACTTAAGCAGATGCTCAACGTCCCTTCTTAAATTCGAGGCTATCTGCAGGAAATTCGAGACTATGGTGCGGTTGCCCTGCATGTGGCCAAGCACTTTAGGTATTTCAAACCTTTCTTTAATGAAAACAGCCTCTGGAAGATCCTTTCTAACGCCTTCAAGCATTTCTTTGTAGTCCATAAGTATAAAAACCCCCATTAATTTATAAATCTAGCCATTCCAAATGCTGAAAATCTAAAAATATATAAATAAAACATACAGGGAATAATCATGGTAGTCGAATACTTGCTCAATCCTTTCAAAGCCGAAAAAAACCCATGGGAAATGTTCTTCCTTGGTTTCCTGTACACTTCAATCGGGGCATTCATATCGCTGTGGATTTTCAGGGAGCAGGCCAGCTTAATCATGGTGTTTATGATAACAATGGCAGCCCTGCCGCTGTTCTATAACACGACAAAACTGGAAGAATCCAAGGACATGCTAATGGACAATGAAGCGCAGATTTTAAGGGAGCACAACAAGGCAATCACCTTTTTCATGTACATGTTCATAGGAATCACATTGGGATGCGCTTTGTGGTATACGCTGCTGCCGACATCAACAATCAACCAGCTTTTTGACAAGCAGACGGGCACAATACAATCAATCAATAATCAGGTTTTGGGTCATGTCATACTCAACTTAAGTGTATTCTGGAAAATATTCTTCAACAATTTCAAAGTTTTGGCGTTTTCTATCCTGTTCGCATTTATTTATGGCGCTGGGGCTATTTTTATTTTGGTGTGGAACGCGACTGTCATCGGCGCTGCTATAGGAAATTTCATAAGGGCAAATATAAGCAGCTACACAAGCTCTCTCGGATTACTGCAGACAGGAAATTACTTTCATGTAGTTTCGCTTGGCCTTCTAAAGTACTCCATACACGGGATCCCTGAAATAGCAGCTTATTTTTACGGGGGTCTAGCTGGCGGCATACTATCGGCAGCCTTAATAAGAAAACACTTCAAAACTCAGAAGTTTCAGACGATTATGGTTGACTTTTCAGAACTAGTTCTGATAGCGATAGGGTTCCTTGTGGCCGCTGCGTTTCTGGAAGTTTATGTAACTCCTATGTTATTCTAAGACCTTCAGCTTGCCCGGCTTAACCTCAAAAATATCTCCGTTCTCCAGCATCCTGTTTATTATGCTTTCTGCATTGTCGCTATCGGAATTTTTTATTATATCATCAACAGAAGCACCATTGCCGTCATCGAGTTTCTTAATCAAAAGGTAGATGATTTCTGCTGGATTGCCTTCCACCTGTGCTGCAGCACCCTCATTTTCAATCCTTTCATTTATTATCATAGGAGCCCTATCCAACTCCAGTCTTCTGGCAATAATCCAGCCAGCGTCGTCTATTTTTTTCAGAATTTCCGGCATTATATACCTCTCGCCATTGAATTCCCGTATTTTGCCGATTACCAAAACAGCACCGCCAACATCAAATTTTGAAAAGGCATTTACATCAAAACTCCTCAGAAGAATTTTTCCACTTGCATCATCAATAACAGCGTTGGAATACTGCAGCTGCTCGGATTTGGAAATCAAAGTTGCAATTAGGTTGACTCTGGAAACATTAAAATCGGCGAGTTTCATATAGCCTGCAGAAAACTCATCTTTCATAAAACTACCATTTAAAATATTAGAAATCCTAACTTTGTACGCAACCTGCCTTTGGTATGACTTTTGCTCCAGAGATGGCATTTTATTCAGATTATCTTAAACTTAATTAAATTCTGGACACGAATCCACGCCTTGGCTCGTAAATATCTCCAGACCTCTTCAACCTTTCCATGGCCTCTTCAACTTTATCCTCATCCAAGCCGCGATTCTTGGCTTCAGCAACCACATCATCTATGGGTATTGATTTGCCGAGCTTTGTCTCAAGGTCGCCGATTATCTCTTTTAGGATCATTATATGGCTTCTCTGAGTTGCAGCTATTCCGGTTGCTATTCTATCTATGTCTATCTTGCCGGTTTCCCTGTCAAAGCCAACCTGCATCAGGCAATAGTCTATCAGCTCGATAGCTTTTTTTGCGTCATTTCTCGTCACCCTGTCATCGAGCCTTGCCCTTGCTGAAGCCTCGCTAAGCCTTACCAAAGCTTCAAGCTGCCTAGCTGAAATAGGTATTGTTTTTATACTCCCTTCGCCGCTGCCGCTTTTTCTCATCTTCAAATAAAAATCTTTTATCTCTTCTAATGCGCCGTCAGTCAGTTTTGGGTTCACTTTTTGCCTTACGTAAGCTACATATTTTCTCAGAAGATTAGTTGGCACCTCAGGCTCATTAGCATCAGGGCGCTGGTGCAGTGTAAGAATATGCTTTGCCATGTTTTCGTCTCGTGTTTCCTCCGGCAAATCCTTTATTGGGAATATCAAATCAAATCTATTGATTAAAGTTGGCGGCAAATCTATCTGGTCTGCAATTATTCCGTAAGGATCAAACCTTCCGAATTTGGGATTTGCAGCTGCAAGAACTGTTGTTCGCGCTATCAATGTTGCCTGGATGTTTGCTTTTGAAATGCTTACTGTATTGTGAAGCACCAGACCCTCGCTGATAAATGTCCTAGTCGGCTCAACAGTTATGTCATACACCCATTTTGTATCTACGTTCTTCACTTTTTCCACTTTCTTGATATATAAAAACCTAATATCGGACTTTATTAATTTCAAAATAGCACCAGACTTATTTAGGGTATTGCTGATTTTTTCTTTCCCGATTTTTCTGGCAGACGTTAGTAAGAATGAATAATTCTTAGACGTTCTGTTATTTTCGATATTGTATAGGGTTCCAACGGACACGCTGAGGCAATCTGCGAGCAAGCTTGCACCAATACGCAGGCTTTTTCTGATTTTTTTGGCATCATCGCTTTCGAGTGCTTCAACCCCCCTCTTAATTTTATGGTCAATCATCTTCAAGTACTTAAGAGCAACATCCTTATGGGCGTTAAAGCCCCTCTTTATGTTATTATAAAAATAGCCGTCACTCAGACCATAGCTCTTAAGCATAGCATTAATCTCTATCAAGATATCACTCGGTATCACGTCTCTTTCATTTTTTTTTCTTTTGCTCAAGGCATAAAATCCAGCCAGCCTTTGCATTCTTTTATCATCACGTTCAACTATTTTGTTAATAAAAGATTCAAAACTTCTAGTGCCGCTGATAGTAATTTTATAGTATATTGCATCTGTCCTGTGTTCTGCGTCTATCTTGCTGATTATGTCATTTTGAAGCAATAAATCCTGGTATCCCTTTGCCAACTCATACGAGGAAGTCGAGTAGCCAAACCTCGTGCTGTCAACAAAACCATCACCTTTGAATGCAGCTCTGAGGAATTCCAATTGCGAACTTTTATCAGCACATCTCAAAGCATCATCAATATACTTATTCTTAGCACCATTGACGCTTCCCTTGAAGTTCAGGAACATGTAGTTATAAAATGGAATTGAGCAAAGCCTTACGGTTGTCAAATCCTTTTTGGCCTTTGAACTGCGGCATGTAAGCTGGGTGTTCATATTGATTGAGGTGTCAAAGGTTTTTGTGAACAATGAACGCGCATCTTGGACTATCAGACTATCTGTATTTGAGACTCCAACCTCAGCGTACCTATTTTTTTGGCTGTGGTAAGCATGGCCTTCTGTGGTTATGTAACCAAGAAGCCTTGCGAAATTATCATTAAGGCAAGTGGGAAAGTTAACGCTTTTGTTGTTGAAATGGCCAAGCTCCACGTTTGTAAGCATTACATCCTCAATTTTAGTGGGTAATCTTCTCGGTGCAGGCGCCAGTAAACCAGCTTTTACATTTTCCGCTGGAATTTCCCGGATTTTGCCATCAGAAAAAACAAATACAGGGTGTTCAGGAGTTACAGTTATCGACCTGCCGTTTGAATAATATATTTTGATAAAATATTCGGGAGCCGTATGCCTGCTAACCGAGCTAGCTTTGATGGGAAATATATTATCAAAGTCTGTAGTCAAAAGCTCAATGTCATCGGCAGGCAATATCTCGCAGTTATTTCCAATGATGACGTTGGCATTATCATTCTCAATTAATCCGTCAACAAATTCACCAATTTTGAAAACTTTGCCCGAGGAAAGCATTATTTCTGTATCAGGATGATAACTTTGATTTTCAAGCGCCTCATGCATAGCTGCCCTGTCTTCTGAGTTCATCTTGTCAAGCTCGTCAACACACACCAAACCATCACTGCTTAGGACCATTGCTCCAGCTTCCAAAGCCCATCCTCTCAAAAATTCGTCCCTTACAACAGCAGCTGTTATTCCTGCTCCGCTGACTCCCTTGCCGCTCACATACCTTCCTTTTGGGGCAATCTGGGTTATTCTTTTTAGAAGGGCAGATTTGCCAGCCCCAGGGTCGCCAACAAGCAAAATATGCATATCCCCCCTGCTCACTACCTTATCCATTCTGACCTTCCTTACCCCACCCATCAGCTGGAGAAGCAAAGCCTCTTTTATTTT